>JAJDEC010000136.1 GCA_029259995.1 Phycisphaerae bacterium | reverse complement strand
TGATCTGGCGGCCGCCATCGACGGCGCGCTCGGCTAGTCCCCTCTAATCCGATTTCGATATATCAGCCGGAGGCGTCTCGATCGATGCCTTCGGCTTCTTCTTGCGCTGTTCGCGCATGCGGACGATCGCCTGGTAATATGCGAGGCGCATTTCGATCGGCGATCGGCCTTCTCCGGGCGGCAGGAGAACGATCGCTCGCTCCAGCATCGAGATGGCGTCTGCATGAAGTCCGAGTTCGGCGTTGACCGTGGCGATCGCGACCAGTGCCGCGGGATCGCGATCCCTGGTCAGGACGCTTAGACGATCGGCGCAACGGATCATGAAACCGGGATTGCGATCGCCCACCTCAAATGTCAATTCGACGTCGATGATCCGGGCCAGATCGCTGGCAGATTCCTTGAAGGCACGTTCGATCGCCGACAAATGTGCTGGCAGCCGGAAGAACGCCTGAAACTGCTGGATCATCTGGCGCTTGATGAAGTATGGATGCAACTCTGTCGGTTTCGTGGCGATCATCTGATCGACAATCGTGAAGGCTTCGTCCTGTTTTCCCATCGCGTAGGCCGTCTGGAGCTTCGCCTGAAGCTCGCGATACTTCTGCTCGTTGTCTTCCGCATTCTTGGCGGCTTCGAGGTTGAATGTTCCGTCGTTCAGCTTGCGGATGACCTGGTCGATCTCGCCGGGCCGCCGATTAGGGTCGCCTTTCCACGCAATGACGTTCTTTTGCGAGATGACATAGACGATCGGGATGTCCACGTCATCCGCCCACGTGTCCGTCGCATTCGCGTCCGTCTCCAGGGCGAAATAGGCGGGCTTCGCCATATCCGTCTTGATGTGCGGGGCGATTTCGTCCGCCTCCTCGTTGGATACGGCAATCACAAGCAAGCCCTTGTCCGCATTCTCAGTCTGTAGCTGATGCAACATCGGAACCAGCGCGAGCGAGCGATTGTGCCAACTCGCCCACATCGCGACGACGAAGACATGGTCCTTTGCGTTCTCATCGCCGGGGACGCTGGGCGGCTTCTCGGCCAACCATCCGGAGATTCTCAAGTCGGGAGCAGTGTCGCCCAGATCGGGCGACGCCATCACACGCGCTGCGTGAAAGAACATGGGCAACGACATGAGTATCGCGAGAGAAGCAAGACGCATGAGACGGCTCCTTTCCTTGAAGAGCGATGATGCATGGACCCGGCGTGGCACTCGCATCGGCCACGGCCAGTCACGGCGAGGCCGAACATGCGTTATTCTATAGGGAGATGACCGATTCTGCGAAACCAACACGCAATACCTTGCCCTTATCGCTTTTCCTTAGCGAACCGCATGTGTGTCCCTATTTGCCCGATCGGCAGGCGACGGACGTGTTTTCCAACGTCCAGGACCTTTCGGCCGAGGACTACGAATTGCTGATGAACAACGGATTTCGCCGCAGCGGCCGTCTCGTCTATCGGCCGGTATGTGCGGATTGCCGGGAGTGCGTTCCGTTGCGTGTACCGACCGCGTCATTTGTGCCGTCGAGATCGCAGCAGCGAGCCGTCAAGCGGAATGGCGATGTTACGATGTCAATTGGCGAGCCGACGCGCTCCGATGAGAAGTGGGCGATGTACGTCGCCTATCTGAAGTTCCAGCATGATGGCAAGATGGGCGAGCGCCGCGAGGATTTCGAGCGATTCCTATACGAGTCGCCGACGCGGACGATCGAGCTTGAGCTACGAATCGCGGGCCGGCTTGTCGGCGTGAGTATCGTTGACGAATGCCCGAATTGCTGGTCGAGCGTTTACTTCTATTTTGATCCGGCGGAATCCCGGCGAAGTCTCGGCGTCTTCTCGGCGATCCTGGAGATCGAGGCATGCCGGGATCGAAACGTGCCGTACTGGTACGCCGGCTTCTACATTCGTGATTGCAAACGGATGAATTACAAGGCGGCTTATCGGCCATACGAGCTGCTTGGACCAGACGGCGTCTGGCAACCCGGCGATTCGACGGCGTCGGAAAACCATCATCGCGAATAGCAGGAAGTACGGTCTTGTGCTTCGGCAAATTGTGCCCGTGCCGCGATATCAGTCGGCGCAAGCGGTATCGATTTCACGGTGCAGACAGATGTCTGTCTCAGGTGTTTTCTGCGCCGCAGGAATCAAAACGACTCACTTGGTCAATCCGCGTTGAAGGATCTCGTGGCGCAGTCATGTTGCCGACGAGCACTCGTCAAGCTGACGATCGTGGCGGCCGATTCTTTAACGTGACGGCTGTTACCGAATCAACTGTGCGTGACGGGGAGATACGATGATGCAAAGCGAAACTCTGGAATCGATCAAGCGCTCGGCGTCAATTCCGTCGATGCCGCTGGTCGCGACGCGTTGCTACGAAATGACGCAGGATACGAACTGCGACTACAACAAGCTTGTCGAACTGCTCAGCACGGATCCGGGCATTGCCGCGAGCGTACTGCGTCTTGCGAATTCGCCGTTGTTCGGTGTGACTCGCCAGGTCAGTTCGCTCAAGCATGCGATTGCGCTGCTCGGCGTGACGCGAATTCGTGATCTCGTATTGGCGCGCTATCTCGTCCAGAAGACGGAAGAGCTGAAGTGCGATCTTGTCGACATCAGCTACTACTGGCGCATCTCGGTCACGACGGCGATCCTGGCGTCGAAATTCTCCAACGCATTGCTGCCGGCGCGGCGCGACGAAGCGTTCATGATTGGACTGCTTGCGGATCTCGGTGTGCTGGTTCTGGCGCAGGCGTTGCCGGAACAGTACAAGCCGATTGCGAGTCGATATCAGCCGCATTCGGGCGATGCCTGGATGCAGGGTGAGTACAATCTCATGGGCGTCACGCACGGCGAAGTGACGGCGCTGGTGCTTGAGCAATGGAATCTGCCGGAGATCATGTGCGAGGCCGTCAGGCACCATCACGCATCGCCGGCGGACCTGCCCGAGAATGCCGACGCGAACCTGCTGGCCCGGATCGTCGGCGGCACATCGGCGATCGCCCGAGTCATGTCGCAGACGATGCCCGTCGAAGAGGCCGTGACCATTTGTCGGGCGGCCATGGATCGCGTCGAATTGGATGTCAAAGTGCTCGTCAAAGCGCTCGACGGCCTGGAAGAGGACATCGAGCAGATGGCCGAGCTGATCCAGGTCGACGTGCTCAACAGTCGCGTGTTCGCCGTTCTTGTCAAGCAACTGGCAGAGAACCTGCAGAACGCGAGCGTCGCCGCATCCTCCTAGGTTGACACACAGAAGGGATCATTCTGCAGGTCAGCTTTGTGTAGTGCCTCGCCTCAAACACGTGCTTTCGAATGCGGGGAGTGCGGGCGAGACGCCCGCACACCCCTAAATCTATACGACTCGATTGAATGAGGCACTAAACCAGCGCCTGTGCGCGATTATTCCTCGATGAGCTCGACTTCGGCGACGACGGCGTTTGTTCGTTTTTCCGTCGCGCGAATGTACCCGAACCGCGGTCGTTTCTTGTCAGGCTTGCTCAGGGATCGTTTCAGTTCGTATTCGAGTCTTGCCGGAACGCCCGGATAGAGCGTCAGCGATGACGCCTTGCCTTGCGTCACGCTGAGATCGATCGGCTTCTTGTATAGGTATTCGATCGTGATCGTGAATTCGATCTTGTCTTCCACGTTGTAGTAGGCAAACGCGGGCACGATTTCCAGTTTGCAAGTCACTGCGTCGGCGCCAGGCTTTGGATTGACGGCCGTGAGCGTTGACTCGGGTTCTCCCAGTCCGTCCTGAGCGATCGCGCTTCCGCTGGGATCGTATACATTGATCGCGCAGTCTGTCGTCTTGGCGTAGTCTTTTTCGGAGACTTCGATGCGGATTCGTGCGGCCCGAATATCCGATGTCATCTTCAGGTCGACCTTGACGCGATCGTCGTCGGGACTCGCTGATTTCGTGACAACCAGCTTCTCGCCCTCGATCCGACCGTCCAATGAGACATGCACAGGCCGTTCGAAGATGTTGGTCATCTCGAGGTCGCCGGATGCGGGCTTGCCGGGTTTTCCTTCCATATCCAGGGCGAGTTTCGAAACGGCGTGGATGCCGTCGAATCGCACTTCGAGTGAATAGTGAGATGTCTCGGCGGCGCCGGCGCTGGTGACGGGGAGCTCCCAGATGCCCGGCGTCAGCTTCTCGCGAATCGTCGCCGTCGATTCGAGGGTGTCGTCGTTCGTATTCAACCGAACGGGATAGCGGCCCGTCGCTTTGCGACCGTCGGGCATGAAGATGTAGTACATCTGGGCCGTGCTGCGTTTGTTGTCGATCGACTTGAGCCGAACATGCATGGCCGTCGCACCGGCTGGCACTTCGATATAGTGCCGATTGACGATCCAGCCGTCGACCTTCTGGTTTTCAAGTCGCAATGTGTAATCTGTCGTCGAATCGACACGATGCGGCACGACGACGCTGTTGACGAGCCGTAGCAGCGGAACACCATCGGCCGTGCCCGTGATTGTCGCCGTGTATAGTCCCGGCGTCTTCAGCCAGGATGCGTCATAGCGAGCGCGAATCTCCGCGGATTGTTCGCTGCGCAGATACGTCTGATCCTGCTCGATTCGACACCAGTCGGCGTCGCTCTTCAACATGAGGCGTTTGGAGAAAGCCGTGATCGTCGTTGCATCCGCCGTGGGGGCGAAGACCGGTTTGATACGGAAAGACACGTCGCGATCCGTCGGCGGATACGCCGTGCGCCAGTAGGCCGCTTCGGCGGAGCCGTCGACGGCGAGTGGGCTCTCGACGGTGATGTCGATGTCAAAAAGCGGGTCGTCCTTTCGGGTTTCGGCGATTTTCTCGACGAGTTCAACGGCCTTCGGAAGGTTCGGCAGGCCTGCGCCGTAGTCGAGCGTTGTGTAGCCCGGAATCGGCGAGGCCGATGCCTTCAGGGCCTGCTTGACCCAGTCGGATCGCGGAGCGACGCCGGATTCGCGAACGTTTTGCGCGAGAATCGCACAGAGGCCAGCGGCGTAGGGCGACGCCATGCTGGTGCCTTGCCAGAAGTCACCGCGTTTGGTCCACTTCGGCACGGTCGAAGTCATCATGCCGGGCGTGGCGACGTCGGGTTTGGCGAGTTCGCCGCCGCGCGAGCTGAACTGCGTGAGCTGCGGGGCGTCGATGTTTTCGGCGCGGATATCCGCGGCCGTATCCACGGCGAGCAGGGCGGCAATCGTGATAGCGCTTCGCGCCGCGGCGGGCGTGCCGACGCAGGAGAGGCCGGGGCCTTCATTGCCGGCGCTGGTGCAGAAGATGAGGCCGGGATTCTCTCGGAGTATCGTGTTCAGGGCCTTGTCAATGTCCGAGTGGCCTTCTCGAATCGAGCCGATGCCGTAACTGAGATTGCAAACAACAGTGACGTTGTTCTCGCGGGCGAATCGCGCGGCGTATTCCATCGCCTTCTTCTTCGAGCCTGTCGTGGTTGCTCCGCCGGCGAGACTGTTGTGGCCGAGTTTGAGGCTGATAACTTTCGCGCCCGGGGCGACGCCGTTGAATCCGTCCTGCCCCTGGATCCTGTGTCCGGCCGCGATGCCGGCGACGTGGGTACCGTGACCGCCATCGTCGAAATGGAAGACGACTTTGCGCTGGCCGATGAAGATATTGAGTTCAACGGTCAGTGGTTCCGTCTGTGCTTCCGGTGCTTTGCGATCGAACTTGAAACTGTCGTAATTGAGTTTGTAGTTGCGAATCGGTTTGTCATTGGAGAAGTCGCGATCGAGATTCGCGTCAACGAAGCAGACGGCGTCATCGTCCGTGCCGTCGTTCTTCGACACGACGCAGAATGCAAATTTATCGTCCTTCTCACCATTGTCATTGATGTCGCGGACGCTTGAATTCTGAAACGTCTTCTCCTTCAGGATGCCGAACCAGATCGTCGTATTCTCGCCGCGATAGTCGGCGGCGGGCGGCGTGTAGTGTCGTGGCGAGCCATCACTCGCGTAGTCGAGAATGGCCTCTCCGTCTTCCGTCCAGAGGGCGCGCTGGATGTCGACGTCGCCTTGTCCGGAGAAGTCCTGGACGTCGATGACTTTGACTTCCCCCGTGGACGTCGTCTGTAGTCCCGGTACATCAATCTCAACGCCTGTGTCGAGGACGGCGATCACGATGCCGCGACCATCGCGATCGGGATGGTTCTTGAGATACGTGTCGACGTGCGATGATGAGAGGGAAAGCTGTGTCCAGGGCGTCTGGTCTGCGATGGACGCAGTCGATACTGCGATTGAGATGGCGATTGAGATAAGTAGCGGCGAGCGCATTGACTGAGTCTCCTGAAGTCAGCAATGGAGACTGAGGTCGATCAACGCGCCGCAATCCCCCGAGACCGAAACTGGGCGGGCGCCCCGGCTGGCGGAGCGAGCCCGTACGAGTAAACAAGCCTCGGGTATATCCAAAACCGTCTTACGCGTCCAGCAATCGGGGCTCCATTGTCTGCTCAGCACGCAATCCGTTGACTCAAGTGGCGATAACCAATCGCGTCGCCAATGCCGAGGTGCGTCCTGGGAATGGCTCGATTGGCGCTCCGAGGCGCCTGGAATCGGTCAGAACGAAACGACGGCGACGACCGATTCAGGATCGATCGTCGCCGCCGGCGTGACTGTCTGGACTTCTGAGTCCTGCCCAGTCGAGTCGGGCAGGATGTCATGCATTGCGGGTTACTTGGCGACTGCTCGAGCGCCGGTCGTCGACTTGTTGACGTGATCGTGTTCAAGGGAGATGGCGTGATCGCTGGCCGAATGTGAACGAGAGTGGGATGCGCCGTGATGGCGATGGATCATCGGTCCGAACATGGCCAGGGCTTCGTTGACATTCGGCAGGCCCATCAAGGCGCCCGTCAATGTCAGTTGCGTTCGCGACTGGCCGACGCCGAGCCAGAACGTCGTGTTGCGGCAGAGTTTCGAGGCCGGGCCCGACACGGCGGCCAGTTCCGGCTCACCCATATCGGCGCCGACTTCGGCGAGTCGACCGACATGGCCGACGACGATGATGCCGGCGCTGTCGGGCAGTCGCGCCAGGGCTTTGCCCATCGATTCGTCGTCGAGAATCGACTTCTCATTGTTTTTCGTCTTGAGGACACCCTGGATCGCGCGGCGTGTCAGGCCGATACTCAGACAATTGTCTAATTCGGCGACATACACATTGCCCAGTTCGGGAATGAAGTAGCTCGTGACATTCTGGCCTTCGAGCTTGAATTCCTTCGGCTCGACGGGGCCGCTTTCGATCGTGAGGCCGGGGATACGCAGCATCTCGTTCCAGAGTGCTCGGGATCGTTTGACGTCGTTGGACGCAATGACGAGGGCGGCGTTGGGGATCGGATCGTGGCCGTCGATCGTCTTTCCCGCAGGGCCGGGAATGACAAAGGCGCAGAGTTCCCGGATGTTGCCGAAGATTTCGCGCGGGATATCAAAGCCCGTGACGTCCGTTGAGTCGTCGGCGCGGCCGGCGGCGATGTGGGCGAGGGCCGGGTTCAGACCGATGCCGAGGACGGCGCCGGCGTCGGCTGGAACGTATCGCAACGAGTCGCGCGACATGGGCGGCAGTCGCATCATGTTGTAAACAATGCTTCGATGATCATCGGCGTAGCAGACGCGGGCCGTGAGACCGACTGCGCCCTGGTTGGCGCCGAAGGACAGAGTCGCCCATCGAAGATTTTCAAGATCGAGGAAGCTGTTGGCGACGACGAGGTCATCGCGATCGTGTTCGGAGACGTTTTGTTTGACGACTTTGTAGATACCGTTGAGATCGCCGAAGGCGAAGAAGGTGCGATCACCGCGCTCGGCGAACACATCCTGAAGGTCTTCGCGCGAACGGAGGGAGTCGTCGATCTTTCCGACGAGGCGGCCGGCGGCGCTTTCCACGAGGTTGCGATCGTTACCGACGATCAACAGGCCTTCCGTCAGGACGCCCGTGACGCCGCCGAGATCGGGAACGGGGGAGTGGAAGGTGGGCATGCCGACGATCTTCTCGGCCGTGGGGGCGAACTGGAAAGCGGTTTCGATGAGGCCCTTGATCAACTGGACGTCGCCGTGATGGATCACGAGCACGCCGCGCGGTGGGCGATGGCCTTCGAAATCGATCTCCGTCAGTCCGACGGCGGCGCCGCCGAAGGATGTCAGCGCATCGAGCAGCGTGGGGCTGATGGCGATTTCGTGCGGGATATTCATCATCGTGCCTGCGGCGGCGTCTGGGCGTCGATCGAGCAGGGCGCGCATGGATTCCGGCGTCATGCCGAGCATGTCGGAGAGGGCGGCGATGAGTTCGCCGGGTCGGCGGAGTTCCGCGTAGACCAGCGTGTCGGGCGGCATGAGTGTGGAGAAGTCGGCGGCGGCGATGCGATCGCGGCATCGATCGGCGCCGATGCGGGCGACGAGCTTGAGGTCTTCCGCTAGATCGGATTGAACGGCCTGGCTGTAGATCGAACGGGCGGCGACGTGATCGTGCAGCACATGTTCCGTGAAGTAGGCGCGATGGAGCATGGCCTCGGAGCGTTCGGCGGACGCGTGGGCCAGCGTGAGCGGTGATGCGACGAGCATCAGGACGAATGAGATGGCGAGGCGTGGTTTCATGGGGATCCTCCAATCCGAGAGCGGTTTCGTATTTGTTGGCAAGGCAAGAGAAAACGGGGCCGTCACGCGCCGCGCATGGCTGAAATGCGGGGCGATGCGTCGGCCACATTGGAGGTATTAGGGTTCGGGGGCTGGAATATTCGATGGGGGGAGAGGCCGTCTCGATTTTTTTCAGAATTCTTTTGTGAATGGTGCCGGTTGGGATCGGGATCGACGGGGGTTGAATTCCGGACACGGGGATCTGTTTGCGCGCTCGTGCTTTCGGGATAAGTGCTTTCGGGATAAGTGCTTTGGGGCGATGGACTTGGGGGGATTTGCCGCGAACCGCGCATCGATCTTGATGCTGGCTTGGCGCATTGTTCGCGGTGGTTCGTCCGTCCACCGTACGGTGAGGAACAGAGCGGGCCGGGAACCGGAGACTGAAGCCTCCGGCAACCATCGTGCGTACTCCGGACGAGGAAAACAAGGGACGCGCTCTCGAGGGTCGAGCCTTTGGCTGCGATCGTCCGTCGTTCGGACGGCAATCGTGCGGCATTCTACTGGTGTCATCTAGGTGGCACTCAGCGCAAATTGTCATGTTTCGCACGGGCAAGAATTGGAGAACATGAGTTGAAAACGAATTGCGGGCCGATCGCGAGTTCGGAGGATTCGGATGCCAAGTTCGTTCACTCAGAATTATTACCATTGTGAATTCAGTACAAAGGACCGGGCGAATCTGATTCCGCTTGAATTGGAACCGCGACTGTATCCATTTGTCGGCGGCATCGTACGTGATCTTGGATGTCAACTAATTGCGGTCAATGGAATCTCGGATCATGTCCACCTTCTATTGCGCTATCGCGCCGATCTCTCTCACTCGAAGATGTTGCAGCAGATCAAGGGGCGGTCTTCAAAGTGGATTCACGAGACGTTTCCGATGTTGGGCAGATTTGCTTGACAAGAGGGATACGGCGGATTCACGGTGAGCAGGTCAGCCGTTCCGGCGGTTGAGGCGTACATCGAGCGTCAAAAGGTGCATCACAAGACGCAGGACTTTCGAACGGAGTTTCTGGAGTTGTTGCGGCGTCATGGGATTGAGATCGACGAGAACGAGGTTTTCAAGTGAATCGACGATGTCAGTTTCGTTCGAGATTGGCTTCGATCAATCGATTGAGATTTGCCCGGAGGGCGCATGATGGTTGCCGGGGAATTTATTCCCCGGTTGGCGATGCCAATTGACTTACCGCCCGGAGGGCGGGCGTGAAGTCGGAAGAGGATCGTCCGTCCTCCGGACGGAATAGAAGAATGCGGGGGGCTGGAAACCAGAGGCTGAAGCCCTTTTCCTTACCCACAAATCGTGCGGTGTCTGGTGGATGTTTGTCGA
>JAJDEC010000135.1 GCA_029259995.1 Phycisphaerae bacterium | reverse complement strand
CGTCATGGCGCAGACGTTTTCAGTCACCCGGAGAATCACGCGGGTTCCGCCCCAGGCGTTCTGGCCGAGTCCGAAGGTCCATTCGTCGATGATTCGCATGGATGCACGCAGCGATAAAGAGACGATCGTCCGTCATCGGGATGCATTCGCCGAGTTCCTGCGGGCGGCGTTTCGATCCCGGCGAAAGACACTGGGCCACATCTTCTCGAGAATGCCGGCGGGCGCGCATTTGCTCGGCACTCTCGCGGATATCGGTCTAACGGAAAAAGCAAGGCCTGAGGAAGTGGCCGTTGAAGCGTGGCAGACGCTGTTTCAATCGATGCGGGATGCGGCCAGGGACGATTGACGACGGACTGACGCTCGGGCGATCCATTTGTATAATCTCGATCGAACCCAATGAGAGAGATCAGACGTGTCACAGCATTCCAATTCGGAAAACAGCGGATCCATCGGCGAGATCACAACGACGACGCATCTTGTCAAAGGCGAGGATCTGAACCATCACAATACGCTCTATGCCGGTCGTTGCGTCGAATGGTGCGTACAGGCGGCGTATATTGCGGCGGAAAGCTGTTTCGATGACGCGACGCCCGTCGTCTTCATGTCCATTCGCGGCTTGTCAATGCGCTCGCCGGCGCGACTTGGCGAGTTGGTTCGTTTTTGCGGGAGCGTCGATTATGTCGGCACCTCGACCATCGGCATTCGTATCGATGTGCACGCGGTTCAGCCGAAGGACAAACAACGCGCCATCGCGATGGGGCGATTCCTTTTCTGCGCGGTTGATGCGAGCGGCAAGGCCGTCGCTCATGGATTACCGGAAAAGGAGCCGGCCTCTCGCGGCGCCGCGTCGAGATGGAAAGAGGGCGCGGAGATCCAGCCGGGTGTGACGCTTGACCATTGATGACACGATTGTGGCGATCAGCTCACCGCCAGGGGCCGGCGAACGGGGAATCGTTCGCCTGAGCGGACCGGGGGCCGTCGAGATTCTCAGCCAGGTATTCCATACCGATTCGAGGCATGATTTCTCGGGCGGATCGCGATCGGTCCGATGCGACGGGGCGTTGGGGATTGGCGGCGAGAACGTTGCCGCCGCGGCCATCGTGTTTCCTGATGGAAAGAGTTATACGGGGCAGTCGCTCGTCGAGATTCATCTGCCTGGTGCGCCGACAATTCTGGGCATGGTAGTCGAAATATGTCTCGAAGCCGGCGCCCGTCGAGCGGAAGCAGGGGAGTTCACGGCCCGCGCGTTCATGAGCGGCAGACTCGATCTTTCGCAGGCACACGGAGTCGCGGGCATGATCGCGGCGCAAACGGATCAGCAGTTGCGCGCCGCCGAACGGCTGTTGCACGGTCAACTCGGTGAAGTCGCGTTGGCAGTCCGCGAGGATCTGGCCGACTTGATTTCGCTTGTTGAAGGGGCGATGGATTTCGCGGATGAACCGATCGAGTTCATCGATGTCCCAACGTTGCAGACGAGATTGCGATCGATTCGCGATCAACTCGCGCAGACGGCGGGCGCGGGACTTCGGGCTGAGCGATGGGGGCAATTGCCCCGCGTTGTACTCGCAGGTCGCCCAAACGCAGGCAAATCGAGTTTGTTGAATCGGCTTTGCGGGATGGATCGGGCGATCAACACGCCGATTGCCGGAACCACACGGGATGTGCTGTCCGCCGTCGTCTCGCTGGGGGATCGTGAATGTCTGATCATGGATGTCGCCGGCGTCATGGACTTGCGAGGCGATTCAGAGAATTCGATCGATGCGCAGGCAATGCGGATGGCGGCCGCGGCGGCCGCGGCCGCGGATGTCTTGTTGATTGTCATTGATCTCGCGGCGGATGCGTCGTTGGAGAACCTGACGGAATGCTGGCAATCATCGGATGCGTTGCACGTCCTGGTCGGGAACAAATCGGATCTTGCAACGGATATGCAGATCGCGGAGTTTCGTCGATGGTGTTCAACCAATGCACAATTCAACGGCGTTGTGGTCAGTGCCATGACAGGCGATGGCTGCGAGGTGCTGGGCGCCGAAGTGATCCGACTGTTGACGGGGCGAGGTGAATCGGGCGCGGACGCGACAATCGCGCTGATGGCGGAGCATCGGGAGGCGCTATTGCATGCGTTGCAGGCGATGGATCGGGCCATCGAGTTGGCTGAATCCTGCGATTCGCAATTGAATGACGCCGATCTGGCGGCGACAGAGCTTCGCATCGCGGCGGCGGCGCTCGGTATGCTCGTTGGAATGGACCAAACGGAAGACATGCTGGGACGTGTGTTTTCACGATTCTGCGTCGGAAAGTAAGCGAATGAGCAAGCATCCCATCGATGGCATCTTTCTGGACATGTACGGCACGCTGACGTCGGGCGATCGAGCGGCCGTCGAACGGGTATGCAGCGGTGTCGTCGAGGCGTCGGGGCTCACGATTTCGGCAGGTGAATTGAGCGTCATGTGGGGCGAGCGGTTCCTCAATTCACTCGACTTCTGCAACGGCGACGCTTTCGAGACGTTGTTTGATCTGGAGATTCGAACGCTGCGTGAAACGATGACGAATCTCGATCGGGAGATCGATCCCGTCCCCTACGCCGAGCAGCTTCGAGAATACTGGCAGAGCCCGCCACTTCAGGAAGACGCGAAGCACTTCATCGAGTCCTGCCCTGCGCCGATATGCATCGTTTCGAATGCCGATCATGACGACGTTGTTGCCGTGGTGCGTCAACACGAAATCGCCGTCGCGGAAATCGTGTCGTCGGAAGAGGCGAAATCCTACAAGCCGGACCGGCATATTTTCGATCACGCCCTTCGCAAGACGGGTTGGCGTCGCGATCGTGTCATCCATTGCGGCGATTCACTGCACAGTGACATCGGCGGCGCGATCGCTTCGGGGATCCGGAACGTCTGGCTGAATCGCGTCCATCGGATTCACGACATCGGCATGCATACGCCGGATCACGAATCCGGGGACTTGCTCGAGTTTCTTCAGCTCCTTGAAAGTCGCTAAGGCACGCGGGGATCGACTCGCGCCGACATTCAGGGCGAATCGAGCGTACGATCGATCATTCCCTGGATATCTCCGCCGTCAGCGCGGCCGTTACCGTTGAAATCAAACCGCGTGGGATCGGGAAATGTCGGGTTCGTCAGTGCGTTGACGAAGGCGAGTGTTTCAGTGGCGTGAATGGCGCCATCTTCATTCAAATCGCCAAGCAGATCGGGATGATACACTTTGTGTACCTGATTCGTCGGGATCATTGTCAGCGTCCGAGTCGCACCGTCATTCCATTGCACGATGACTTCATCGGCCGCGATTTCGCTGTCCATTCCGAAGTGTGCAATCAACTCGTTCTGCACTTTGTAGTTGCTGCCGGCGACGAGTTCGTGCAACTGCCAGAAATCGCCAGTGCGCACGCGAACGATCGCGCCGATCGATTGTCGATTCGGCGTCGTTCCGACAGGATGAACTCTCAGCCAGTTTCGCAAGTCGCCCTCGTGGTTCACAAGGAGATGAACGAAGCCGCCGTGCTCCTGGACGGCCATGTCCTGATCGCCGTCCGCGTCAATATCCGCCGTCGCGACACAACGCGTATCGCCGGTCAGATCGACGTCGTATTGGGCCGCCAGGTCCGCCATCGGCCATGGATCGCCGTGGACATACAGGCGATTTGCGCCTTCCTGAGTGCACACGTAGAGATCCAGCGTCTTATCGTTGTCGAGATCCAGAAAGACGGCGCCCCAGCCGAAACGAAATGACTCCACACCAGCGGATTGCTGCTGCTCGACGAATGTGCCGTTTCCCGTATTCATCAGGAGGTAGCTGGGATAGAAGAAGCCGTAGTCCGGGATACTCCAGTTCGTGCAGTAGATGTCCAGGTAGCCGTTGTTGTCGAGATCTGCCAGTCCGATGTTCATCGAGTTGAGGCCGATGTTTGCGCCGGACGCGCTGGAGATTTCGACAAACACGCCTCCGATATTCTCGAATAGCCGGTTGTATTCGTGGACATTCACCGGGGATCGCTGATCGTTGGAAACGTAGAGATCCTTATCGCCGTCCATATCCATGTCGAAGAATGCTGACTGAAGCGTATTGAACACGCCGGAAATGCCGGAAGAAGCCGTGACCTCCTCGAATGTCTGGTTTCCCGTGTTACGATAAAGTTGATTTTCCTGACCATAGCATGACAGGAACACATCGAGCCAGCCATCGCCGTCAAAGTCACCGATCGTCGGTCCCGTGCCTCGCCCAGTCGTCCGTATGTTTGCAGGACCAGATTGGTCGCTGAACACGAACGCGCCGTCGTTGCGAAGCAGCACTGTTGGCAGATCCCATTGGGTGATAAGCAGATCAAGATCTGCATCGCCGTCGTAATCAAAAGCGACGACACCCGAAGCGGTCGGCAGAATCGGAATCCCCGACGCGTTCGCTCGATCGATAAACTGGCCGCCCGCATTCTCGAATACGCCGACATGACCGTCGGCCGCGCCGGTCGTGATGAGATCTGCGTCACCATCCTCATCCAGGTCGGCGAATGCAAGCCCATGGCCGTAGGGAGGTGGAATCGGATTCGGATTCGGGATCCAGTATTGGATGCCGCGATTGAGTGCCTCATCCGTAAATGGCTGATTGCCGAACACGAACGACGTGTCCGCGATCAACAATCCGCAGAGTATACACACAGACAACAATGCGCGAGCGAATCGCTGCGCGCAACGATTGCGCCCTTGGCCGGCATACCGAAATGTCATGGCTCGCCCCAATGCAGGAGACGCGAATTGAGCCGACATGGCGCCGGTCGGGGCACAATGTCGGAAACATCACTCAGTCGAATGCCTGAGTTGCTCTATTTATACCGACGTTGATATGGAACAGGCAAGAAAAATGTCAATTGACGGGCGAGACTGCGAACCAGCCACGGACCAGCTTTCCCGGAAACGGAAATCAAAAAAAAGGCGTCGCCATCCGAAGATGGCGACGCCTGGTGTGACTGAGTCAACTCGAACGACACGGCGTCGCAGATTGCGGGCCGCGCCGATCCGATTTTTTCAAGTCGAGCTTACGGGCAGTTACCTACACCGCATGACTGCAATCCCTGTGCGGGCGTCGGTCCGTCGGAACAGATCAACGCGCCGCCGCCGTCCAGGATTTCCCAGCTTTCTTCAGAAGGGAATCCGCCGGAGGTCATGACCGTTTCGATCGTGTCTCCGGTGGCCGCAATGAAGACGCCCGTTGCCGCAGTTCCGCTGGTGAACGTGACAGGTCCGCCCAACGCGGAGACGCTGTTGACGAGCACATCGATCGTTGCGCCGTTCCAGCCGTCGCCGAACGAGTCGAACAGGTTCAGCGTGTGGAGGCACTCGCCGGGACCCGGGCACAGAACGAACGGATCCGAGCACTGTGTGCCATCACCGTAGAAGATCGATCCGCCAAGGTTGTCGATGCAGTCAGAGGCATCGACGGCCTGCAAGCACGATCCGTTAGGCAGACAGCAGGCACCGCCGCAGACAATGCTGCCGCAGTCCGTAAAGTCGCCCTGGTAAACACCGCCGAGGTTGTCCTCACAGTCCGATGCATCGTCAGCCGCCGCACACGTCGCGTTCGGCAGGCAGCAGGCCCCACCGGATACGCACAGGATGTTCAGCGTGATTTCGCCGCAGTTGGCGCCGAAGCCGGCCACGCGAATCACGTAGTCGGTTCCAGACGTGCAAAGGAACGAAGCGGACGACAGAAGGCCGACCGCGTCGTCGTCGCAAACCAACTCAGTCGGGTTGCCGCATGACGTCTCGTACACGCTCAGGACCGTGTCGTTGGAAGGAGCGAAGACGCTGCCTACCGTATCGATCGTGGCCTGTCCCGTGCAATCCGCCGTCCAGACGTAGTAAACGTCCAGTCCCGAATTGGTCTGGCAAGTCGCTTCCTTGTCGTCGATGGCCGAGGCACCGCAGTTGTTGCCGCCGGCATTCGAGCCAGTGAAAACGACTGTGGCATTGGCGCAGTCATCATTCGGTGGCGGGGGCTGCGGGCAGCTCGTGCTTGCGCACTCGGTGCCATTGCCCTGATAGGTGCCGCCGATGTTGTCTTCGCAATCGGAGCCCGTCGCCGCATCGACGCAGGTGCCGTTTGCGAGGCAGCAGGCGCCGCCGCAGATCGTCGTCGCACACGTCGTGCCGTCACCCTGGTAGGTGCCGCCGAGACCCGTGCATTCCGAGACTCCGCCGGTGACGTCCACGCACGCGCCCGTTGCCTGGATGCAGCAGGCTCCGCTGCCGCCGGCAACGCAGGCGATGTTCAGATCGAACGCCGCCGTCTGTGCAGCCGTGCTGAATGATCCAACACGAATGATGTAGGTGTTGCCCGACGAAACCGGGATCGACAGCGACGCGGAGAGTCCGTCGGCACAGGTATTTCCTGTGTCGGCCTCCGTCAAATTGCCGTGATCGTCGTTGCACTCGACCGGAAGCGTCCCGCCGATGATCGTCGCACAGTCAACGTCGTAGACCGCGAGTCGCGTGTCGAACGCGTTGCCGCAGGTATCGACGAACAGCGTGCCGGTGCACGTTGCGACGTAGCTGTACCAGAGGTCGTTGTTGACTTCCTGGTTGGCCGGACCGCCGAACGGGAAGTCCCCGCAGGAGGCAAGACCGGAGTTGGTCGCATTCGTGAGGTTGACCGGATTGGCACCGTCGAATGCAGCGATTGCTCCGCCGCAGCCGTCGTTGGGCGGCGTGACCGGACATGGCGAACCGAGACAATCAAGTCCCGCACTCCAGCTACCACCGAGCGCGATGCACTCGAGTTCCGGAATGTCGTTACACGTCGCGCCGCCGTTGCTGCAGCATCGACCTGCCGGGCAGGGATCGCCCGTGCAATCGCCACCAAGCGTGAAGTCACCGCCAAGCATCGAACATCCGGCTGCATCCGTCACAATACACGTCGCCGAACCACCATCGAGATAGCAGCAGGCACCCGGATTGCAGAGTCCGCCGTTCAGGACAAGGGCCACGAAGGCATCGATGTCCAGTGCATCGATCGTGCCGTTCTCGTCCACGTCCGAACAGCCACACGGATCGGCAGGCAGGCCGCCGAAGTTCGCGAGGTAGCAGTTCGTGAACGACTGGATGTCCAGACCATCGATCAACGAGTCGCCGTTGACGTCACCTGGGCAGGTGCCGCACGTGACTGAGCATGAGATGAAGAAGTCGAACGACGTCCCTGGCGCAGGATCTGCAGAAGCAGCACTGCTGAGCCAGGAGTCCGCGACCATGAAGTACGTGGTGCCGGCCAATGCCGTAAACGTGACTTCTTCAGTCCCGCCGGAATCGTCGCCTGCGACACATGTTCCCGTCGGATCCAAGCAGTCTGTGACCACATAGAATGCCGCGTCGAATCCGGTGACATTCGCCATGCCGGCATTCACTTCGACATCTGTGGCCGGCGTGAATTCGTACACAACATCCGGTCCAAGCGATTCAAACCCGGTGCAGCTCTGGCCGATATCGTCCAGAAGGCTGTAGTCTCGGGCCGCGAGATCGATGGTCTGGCCCACAAGTGTGCCCGTGCCGCACGTGACTTCAACAGCCGTGTCGCACGTGTCGCCGGCCGGCGGTTGCGGACAAGGATTCGGCGTACAGGAAACGCCGTCACCCTGGTAGCTGCCACCGTCTGCGATACAGGACACTTCCGTGGCCGAGTCGCAGGAACCGTTGTTCGCACAACAGGCGCCGAAGCAACTG
>JAJDEC010000134.1 GCA_029259995.1 Phycisphaerae bacterium | reverse complement strand
ATCCCCCATGAGGAATTCATCTACAACGAGCACTATACCGACCAGTAGCGCCGACATCGCCGCAGCAAGCGTGATCACTTGCACGAACCGTTTGGCCGACTCAATGGAGATCGGCGGTGGCCGATACCTGTTTCGGCTGCGCACAGCCTTACCCAAGGGCACGCGAAACTGCGTGAGTTTATAGACCGCCATTGGAACAATGACACGCGATACACAGAGGCATAGCCAAAGGGCCAATAGCAATGGATGGTTTTGGGGGAGCGCCTCTCGCCCGGTCACGTATGGCCAAGTCTTTCTGACCATGAACAAGACTGCCGCCAGAATGACATGCGCGACAATGACACTCACGAGCACTTTGCGAAACGCAGGAACAACGACGGCAATGGCGGACAACCCCAGAACGACAAACATTGCTCCGTATTGGGTTATCCAGAAAATTCGGAACCACAATTCACCTTTATAGCTATTCGACGTCGGCGGCGTCCACATCGATAGGCCCGGCCAGACCACGAGATTACTTAATGCCCAGAAGGACGAAATCAACATCGAAGCGAAGATGACCAGCATTGCTGCCGTTTCAATTCGCCTGCGAATTCGCGCGTCGCTATCAATCATGAATCAGCGGCCCTCTGTCGCGCAGTCTACCACATCCTGTCGTCATATGCATCGCCAGGGGCCTCGAACGAATGCAATCGTCACTCGAAATGAGAAACCGGAGAAGACAAGCCAAGTCGTCCCCGATGGCGCGGATTATTCGCACCATCGTCTCGCACCCAGCCCACTCCCTGATGGTCGTGGGTCGGACCGTGGTGGGCACGGCCCACCCTACAAGAACACCTTGCGCTCGATCGACTCGATGTAGCGCTGCGCGATTTCATCGCTCACAATTGGCCATGAATAGGTGAGCGCCAGATTCAACGAGTCGGCGAAGCGACTGAACACGGGGTTCATTCCGGGGGGTATTGTCGTGGGACCGCCGCCATAGAGATTCCTAATCGGCATGCCCGCGACACTTCGCATTGGCGGATGTAGTTCACCGTAGAAGCTGAAACCCGAGCTGAAGTGCGATTTGAACGCCGGGAGACCGAAGATCCAGCGATGGGCGGGGAACGGCAGCAGTGCCGCCAAAGACATCAGCGTCCACTGCGATCGATCGCCGTGCGCGGCCAGATACGCGAGCATCTGCTCCGTCAGAGACGCCGCCAGCGCAGGACCATCGCCGGCGATGGTGCGATCGAAAAGAAGCATCGGCGAAACGAGATAATTCCCGAACCGCAGCGGCGACGCGTCTTCAGGTTCGTGACTCCGCATGCGCATCGGCAGCGTGATGCGATAGGTCTCGCCATCCCAGCCGTTTTCACGAAACAGCTCGTCCAGCGCACGCAGGACGCAGACGGCGAGGTATCGCGTGATCCGCGCCGGCCCCGCCGGCATGTCGTGCTTCGAAGCCTTGCGAATATGTTCGATCGCATCCGCATCCCAGACGCGATGCAACACGCGATGCTCATGGACGTCCGCCGACAATTCGTCGCGGGGCGTACCAATGCGCCGATTGGCCAACTCCCCCGCTTTCGGCTGCGAGCGAATCGTGCGCCAGCGTTCTCGCAATGACACGCCCTTCAGTGGCCGCCACTGACGAACATCGGCGGCATCCGCATCAACGCGCGGGGCGGCACTGTCACATTCTTCGTAGCACTTCGCCCACAGCGAAAGGAATGCGAGCGTCCCCGCCGCATCCATCAGCCAATGGGGCCATCGAATGCACACACGCGATTTTCCGTTTGGCAATGCGTAATGCGTCATGCAGATTTGTGGACCGTCGCGCAGGTCACGCGGGCTCTCTCCCGTCGTTGCCAACTCGTCATCCATTGAATCCGCGGAAGCGCCGGCATCGACGAATCGATACACAGAGCCCACGGCGCGTTGCGCCGCCGCGTTCAAGTCGCGCGGAACGCGCCAGAACGGCCAGCCACCGAAGACGGAGTGGCGCAACGACGATAATGTCGTCGGGCTGAGCGCCATCGCACGGGCGATCGAACGGCGCATTTGTTCGCCATCCATGGCGCCATCGATGTCCATGCACATGTATGCGATGTTCGGACCCTGCCGACGGCGCATGCGAATCATGTGATCTGTGTAGAGCAGGTAATCACAGGGGTTCAGAAAGACCCGGCGCGGCAGGCGCATCAGGAGACGGCCTCCGGCGAACGAACGACGGTCGATGCATCATACTGTGTGCCGCGCCAGGAGACCGCCTGCTTGCGCATTCGGAGAATGGCGGAGCGCACGATGATGATCGTCATGACGCAACCGGCGAGCGGTTGCAGCAGGCAGAACGCGATGGGCACGCCGGACACGCGATAGACGGAGACAGCCAGATGAAAGGACATCGCCGTGTGGATGATCGCCAGTCCCGCGAACAGGGCTGTCAGGAGGCCGGCCGATCCGAGGGCGGCGATCAATGCGACGCCGATCAGGACGCCGACGGGCGTGACGGCAACAAACTGCACGCCCACGATTGTGAGGGCGAACTGCCAGAGGTTCTTGAGGCCGCCGATGAGGGTTCGCGTCAGGCCGCGCACAAGATTGCCGAAGCCGCCGTAGAATTTCACGGTCGCGATTCTCGGCGCCATCAGGTAGGACACGCGCTGCCCCGCGCGTTTTGCGACGCGCAACAGCTCGCTGTCCTCGTCATAGGATCGCACGACGGATTCATGCCGGCCGAGCGCTTCGTAGGCCTCTCGACGGGCGATCATGAAGCCGCTGCCGAGGGCCTCGTCGCTGGCAGGGTCGGCGATTCTGGCCGGATCGCGCCACGCGTAGACCATGGCGCCGAACATCGGCACGAGCATGCGCTCCCAGAGCGTCACCAGATCGGGACGGGCCATCACGGCGAGCCAATCGACTTTCTCCTGCGTGAATTTCCGAACCAGCGATCGGACGCAGCCCGGCGCCATGTGGAAGTCGCTGTCCAGGAAGATGATCAAGTCGCTCTTGATATCGGCCGTCGCCTGATGCAGGGCATGGGGTTTGCCGAACATGTCGCCCGGCAGTTCCTCGATCTCCCGCAGCTGCAGCGCTGGATATTTCCTGCTCAGTTGGCGCACGACATCGCCGCCGGCGTCGGACGATCGATCGTTGACGGCGATCACCTGCAATCCGGGGTATTCCTGCTGAAGCACGGATTCGAGGCAGTATGCGATCAGGGCGCCCTCGTCCTTGAAAGGCACGACGACGACAAGAGACGGGGCGTCATCGCCCATCGGCGACGCGTCCAGACCGAGTTCGGAATGCACGACGCGCGCGCTCGAGCGCACCTGCAGTGCAAATATGATCAGCGCTATGACATAGGCAAGTAACAAGAACCACATCGCGTGCGCATTATAGGCGTTTCCCCCAATGTGGATAAGCACTCGCAATGGCCAATCGTGCAATTCTTGCGCCGGGCGGGGCGAAGCGCGGTAATTCGGCCGAAACGCTTCAGGGATCGACCCACGTCAGCATGTCCGTTGTACACGCCGGATCTCCGACCCGGCGTCGGCGCCACGGATCAACAGTCACGCCTGCAATTTGGCACTGGATCAGGCCGATTTGATGTCATGGCGCGGACCCCAGCGATCTGGTGCCGGATCGGCAATACGCCTATATTCCCTTATGACGATGCGGATATCCGGATTCTTGTTTGATTCCGCCGTCGGGAGAATTCCATGCCAGTCAAACGATCCTGGGCGGAGCCGTACAAGATCAAGATGGTCGAACATCTGACGATGACGACGCGCCTGGAACGGGAACGAGCGATCGCGGACGCGGGGTTCAACACGTTCCTGCTTCGGAGCCGCGACGTGTATATTGATCTACTGACGGATTCGGGCACGTCGGCCATGAGCGACATGCAATGGTCCGCACTCATGCGCGGGGACGAGGCCTACGCCGGCAGCGACAACTTCTATCATCTGGAAGCGGCGATGCGCCGGCATTACGGATACAAACATCTGATTCCAACCCATCAGGGACGTGGCGCCGAGAACATACTCAGCCAATTGTGCATCAAGCCCGGAGACTTTGTGCCGGGCAACATGTATTTCACGACCACGAAGCTTCATCAGGAACTGGCGGGCGGCCGCTTCGTGGACGTGATCGTTGACGAGGCACACGTCCCCGAGAGCGAATTCCCGTTCAAGGGAAACGTCGACCTGGGAAAACTGCAGCGGCTGATCGACGAGGTCGGCGCGGACAGGATTCCCTATCTCTCACTGGAAACCAACGTCAACATGGCGGGCGGACAACCGTGCAGCCTGTCCAACATCCGGGACACGGCCGCACTCTGCCAACGCCACGGCATCCGCGTTTTTCTCGACGCCACGCGCGCCGTGGAAAACGCCTACTTCATCAAGCTCCGGGAGCCCGGACATGCCGACAAGTCGCTCTCCGAAATTCTTCTGGAGATCTGCGCCCACACGGACGGCTGCACGATGTCGGCCAAGAAGGACTCCCTCGTCAACATCGGCGGCTTCCTGGCGATCAACGACGACGAACTCGCCGAACAGGCGAAGAACCTGGTTGTCATCTATGAAGGCCTGCATACCTACGGCGGAATGGCGGGACGCGACATGGAGGCGCTGGCCGTCGGCATCGAGGAGTCGGTTCAGTTCGATCACATTCGCGCGCGGATCGGACAGGTCGAGTATCTGGGGCATCGGCTGATCGACGCGGGCGTCCCCATCGTGCGCCCGATCGGCGGACACGGCGTGTTTATCAACGCATCGAAGTTTCTGCCGCACATTCCGCAATCGCAATTTCCTGGGCAGGCACTGGCTGCCGCGCTCTACGTCGACGGCGGTGTTCGCGGGATGGAGCGCGGCGCCGTATCGGCGGGCAGGGACAGTGAGACCGGCGAGAACATACTTCCAAGTCTCGAACTCATTCGCCTCACGATTCCCCGGCGCGTCTATACGCAGGCGCACATGGATGTCACAGTGGAATCCGTCACGTCACTGCTGGAAGATCGGGACAAGATCGTCGGACTGGCATTCACGTACGAACCGAAACACCTGCGATTCTTCCAGGCGCGCTTTACGCCCGTCGGCGCGGATCGGGTGCTGAACACGGCCGATTGAGATCGAGCTTGGGTTTGCCTGGGATTAGATCTGGGCGCCGGATGGCGGCTTCGCACAGAGCTGTTCGCGAATGCACTGAAACAGTTCCGCGCGCCGGATCGGCTTGGTCAGGTATTCGGTGCAGCCGGCGTCCATGCACTTCTCTCGATCGCCTCGCATCGTGTGCGCCGTCAACGCGATGATGGGCAGTTGACATCCCCTGGCCCGAAGCAGACGCGTCGCTTCATAGCCGTCAAGGACGGGCATCTGCATATCCATCAGAATCAGATCAAAGGCCAGTTTCGTGCCAGACGTCGATTTGAACATCTGGACGGCTTCGTGGCCGTTGCCGACAATCACGGCCGTCGCGCCGATCTTGCGAAGCAGCATCGAGATAAGGCGTTGATTATCAGGCCCGTCTTCCGCAACCAGGATGCGGGCATCGAGGCGATTGCCATCCGCATCTTTCGGGCGCTCGATATGTGTCTCCTCTTCGATGTTCGGAAGATCCCGCGTGAAGACTGCATTGCTGACGTCTCCCGTGGAGATCGTGACCGAGAACTGACTGCCCTGGCCGGATTCGCTTTCGGCACTGAGTGTTCCGCCCAACAATTCCGCAAAACGACGACTGATCACGAGCCCCAGCCCCGTTCCGCCGAATCGCCGTGACATCGTAGAGTCCGCCTGAGAAAACGCTCGGAAAAGGCGTGACATCTCAGTCTTGTCCAGGCCGATGCCTGTGTCGATCACATCGAATCGAATCTTCGGATTCGCATCATCCGGAACAAAGCGAATGACGACGCGGACGCCGCCCAGCTCCGTGAACTTGATCGCGTTCCCGATGATATTGACGAGAATCTGGCGCAATCGAGTCGGATCGGTCTCGATCTCCGCCGGCACTTCGCCAACAATCTCGGCCTTCAGAGACAGTCCTTTGACGTCGGCGCGCAGCTTCAACAGATCGATCGTCTCGCAGGCGATACGGGCCGGCGAGCACTTGATTTTTTCGAAGGAAATCTTGCCGGTTTCGATCTTCGACAGATCAAGAATGTCATTGATCACTGTCAGCAGATGTTCACCATTCCGCCGGATCGTCGTGATCGCGTTCTGACGTTCCTGTTCGTTCAAGTCGTCGCGTTGAAGATTTTCCGAAAAGCCGAGGATTGCCGTCATTGGCGTGCGGATCTCATGGCTCATGTTCGCGAGGAATTCCGTCTTTGCGCGCGTCGCCTCCTGCGCGGCCCGATATGCGGCACGCAGCTGCTCCTCGACTTCCTTGTCGAAGCTGATGTCCTTGTGCGTTCCTGTCATGTGCAGGGGCTCACCCGTTGCGCTGCGCGCGACGATCTTGCCGCGGGTGTGAATCCACTTCCATTCGCCCGCCTTCGTTCGCATTCGATGCCGCGAATCAAAGTGAGGTGTCTTGTTGTCGAGATAAGCCTGAAACACGGCTGTAAAGTTCGCGACATCATCCGGATGGATCAACGTCGTCCACGTACTGAGCGATGTCGCGGCTTCGGCGGCCGGATACCCGAGTATCTGGCAACAAAGCGGATCCAGCGTCATCTTGCCAAGAACGATGTCCCACTCCCAGATTCCGTCGGCGGCACTCTCAACGGCGAGCTTGTAACGCTGCTCGCTCTTGAGCAGCGCCATTTCGGATCGTTTTCGTTCGCTGATATCCTGAAACGTGCCGTGCAGCCCGACGATCTGACCGTCTTCATAGATGGGTTCGCCGATTGCCCGGACCCACAGGCGTCGGCCCTTCGCGGTTCTGAAAGCAAGTTCGAGATCGAATGATTCGCCTTTCTCCCGCGCCGTTTCGATCGCCTTGATGATGGCCGGGCGGGACGCACGCTCGTAAAACTCGATCGCACGCGCCACGACAGGACGATAGGTCATGGGGACTTCGTGAATTCGATACGTCTGCTCCGTCCAGAACAGTTCGTCGTTGACGAGATCCAGCTTCCAACCCCCAACGCGGGCGATGGCCTCGGCACGCTGAAGCAGTTCCCGGTTCAAGTCCGAGCCGATGCGTTGTCGACGTTCCTGCGTGATATCGATAATGGAGCCCGACATTCGAAGTGGTTCGCCGGCTTCCGAGCGGGACACAACGCCGCCACGATCCCGGATCCAGCAATCGGCTCCGGATGCGTTGCAGAGGCGGTATTCGACAGTCGACTGCTCGCCCGTCGAAAGCCGCGATTGCATCGCCGCATCAAACGTCGGCAGATCGTCCGGATGCAATCTTGAACGCCAGTCAATCGGATTGGCGCTCTGGCCGATCTCCGGCTCGCCGAGAATCTGATAGACACGTTTTGAATACCAGTGTTCGCCGGTCTGTATCTGCCAATCCCAGAATCCTTCGTCGGAGCCGACGAGAATTCCGTCCAGGCGCTCCTGAAATTGTCGTTCCCTCGCATCGCGGTCCACTGCGACCCGTTGTATTCGAGGCAACGCAATACAAGTCGCGGCGGAAAGGACTGCGAACAAGGCGGACACGAAGACGAACACGCCCCAATGAATCGGCGGGGAATGGGTTCCAATGAGCGGCGCAATCTGTCGGGCCATCGGAACTGCAAGGCTGGAGATGATCACGGCAAGCGCAACGCCGACGACAAGCACCGCGGCGGCGATCCAGCCTGGGCTCGCCGTCATCAGCTGCGCGCGAAGAATTTCCCATGCAGACGGCGCGCGCTGACTTGGCTCCGTGGAGTTGGATTTGATGTCTCGCTGCATTGCTATCAAGCACTCGACGTTGAAATACGATTGTTCTTATCCGTTTCATCGAATACCCCGCACGGCAAATTCAACAAGCAGAAATGAAGTTCGGACGCGTCCGCTAAGGCTCAGGATGCGGCCGACATCGTGCGGGCGGCCGGTTGACGTGGACCGAGAACAAACGACGCCGATGATCAGGACGCGATCGATTTGTGAAAGGGTTTCGTCGCCAGGCGCAGGACACGAGCCGCGTGTGCGACGGCGGGCCAGGCCGGATGACGATACGGATAGATCTGCCCCAGATGGGCTCGATCGGGGAGCGATACGGCGGCCAGATAGGAGAAGCGCCGGCGCCAACCTGGAATCGTGATCGCGTTGACGCACACGTCCATGGCGTGGCGCGTATCGCCATGCGGCGCCTGCCACAGGACGAGGCGATCGAGAACACCGGCGCGAGTCGACATGGCGTGGAGAATGGAATCGAGCCTGCCGATCGGGCCAAACGTTTTTCGTGTACGGATCAGTGCGACTCGAACCGGATGTGTGAGTTTCCACGCAAGGCACTTCCGAACGATCGCGTCAACATCGAGATCGTCGTCGCAATGACGCAGCCACGCGTGAATATCGTACAGCCATCGCAGCGCACTCGCTCCATGAAACGCGGCATGTGCCGCAAGATGCACCAACATCAGCTCCGGATTCGGAACGTACACGGTTTGGCCACACAACTCCGTCTGGTCGACGGAATCCTCAGATGCGAATCTCGGAATCATCCTCGAGAATCTGAGCGGCCGAAACGGGCGGACATGCAGATCGATCCGAACGGCGGGTTCGCTCCGTGTCAGGTACTCGCGCTCGCAATGAAATCGAGGGAAAAAATCGGGCCGGACAAGCGCAGCGCCCGCGCGCCAGTCGAATTGCTGCAAGACGGCATCGGCTGCATCGGCGTTCGACGCGTCGATCAGCAGGTCCACGTCCACCATGGGTCGAACTGAGAAGTCCCGATAGATCGACGTCAGCAGCGCCGCTCCCTTGAGCAGGAGGCAGTCGATCCCGGCATGGGAGAACGCATCGAGCACGGGCATCACGCGATCCAGCCTGACTCGATTCGCTTCGGACACATGGCGCGCGTTGGCGTTTAGCTCGCGTTGCGCGTCTTCGGGAATCGTCGCGCCCAATTCGCACAGTCGATGAAGCAGGACGCCGCCCACGCGCTGCCGCCATGCATCGAGCGCAACGCGGCTCCAGATGCCGCGATCGTGTATCTCTCTCAACGAATCTTCCGGCGAAGTCGACAGGACGCCGGCGATCAAAGAACGAGTGTCCGCGTAGGATTCGTGCGTCAATGTCGTCGTCATCCCTGCTCCGTCAGGCGGCGTGCATCGTCGGCTTCTCCGACTCCGCCTGATTTCGTCTCGCAGCTGCATGGCCGGCGAGCCGGTTCATCACGTCGCATGTGGCATCGAGATCGCCGGTTCGTACGCGATAACAGCATGCCGAACGCGCGACGTCCGCGAGGATTTCAATCGCTCGCGAACGATAGCGCAGCAGATTGAAACAACGCCGGCTCATTTCAAAAACGGCCTCGGCCTGAGACATCGGCGTCACGATCGGATCGCAACCTGGTTCCAGCGTGGGAAAGACGACGAGACCGATCCTCGAACTCGATGCGATCGCGTCGTTTCGAAACGCACGCGCCGGCATCAATCGAATCGCCCCCTTGTCGGCCCGATCGAAACACGCCGCCGACTCGACCGGCACGCCATCTGACTGCAACAGTTCGAATGAACCCGTCTTGATGCTCAGCGCCTTCGGGTAGGGAACGAGCAAGCTGCGACGATCATCAATCATCGCAAATTCGTCACTGGCATATTTCCATCCGCGCGCCGTCAGGGCCGCGGCCAGCGTCGTCTTGCCGAACCCCGGGCCGCCCGGCAGAATCACGCCGATTCCGTTCCGCGTCAGCGCCGCGGCATGCAGCAAGAGGTGTTTGGGCATGTAGCGCGCAATGCAGAGATTGACAGCGCCCTCGATGTGCGGCAACACGCGCGTGAATCGCCGGACGGTGAACTTGTCGTCCACATCGCTTTCGATGTGATAATGGGACAAACCCGTCCATCTTGATCGACGCCGAAAGACACGAACTGTAAACAACGGCGTCGCGTCGCTGCTGGACGCCGGGCCTGCGAAGTCAGCATACAGCGCGCGATACGCATCCACGACTTCGGGGATCGCACACGACAGCCTGACTGCCACGGGGCCGATCTGGTACGTGGCTTCGGTTTCCGGCGCTGTGTTTCGAAATGTTGGCAAGATCTTCAACATTCGTCAGGCGTGATCCGTCAGCAATCCGTCGCGACGCAGCATCTGGATCGAATCCCGGATGCCGCTCTCGATCTCCTGCCCATCCCCATTCGAAGTTTGCTCCGATGCCTCAAACGCAACACGCAACTCCCGAACAATCCTTGAGCTTGACTGTGTTCCGTCGCATCGATCCCACACGAGCCGCGCCGTTCGATTCAGGTAGTGCACTGTGTCGCGCGCCAAGTCGTAGACGATGGCCTCATCCTGTAGCGCGAACGACTCCAATCCCGACCGCCTGACGGGACAGGCCCCCTTCGCATCGGTATTCGAACGAATCTGCGACATCGGTCGATCACTCAGAAAAGACATTGGCGCCCGACGGCGATGGCTACGGGCCCGGTGTAATTGCGCTGCCCCCGGAGCCGGCAACGGCCTCGCGCGGTTTGAAGAACAGTACGATCGGCGCGACGTAAGCGGCCCTGCGAATTGTCTTCTTGAGAAAATCGCGACGATCCGTCGTCGACGCAACATCCTCCGCCGAATCGGCATCCGTTGCCGAATCGACCTGCTCGATTCCCGGGTTGTCCTTTGTCTCCATCGCGTCGCTCTATTGGATTTCGCGGCTGCGTGTCGGGATTCACAATCCTGAGCACTCGCCGTTAGTTACCGTGGTTTCAGTTGTTACATTCTTATCGACCAGTTCGCGGAATCCGGCGAATCTACGAATTTTCCGCATGAATCTCGTCGTCCATCCGCAGCCCGGGCGCATCATTCTCGCAGTAGGATGTCACTACAGCGTCATTTGAGAGGACCGATCCATGCAACACATACGACGATCAACGACGACATTCGCAGCCATCTCGGCAATTCTTGCGTGCACAGGCTGTCTCAAGCGGCATGAGATCATCCAGGTCCGCCGCGACAATTCCGTGGCGATCGAACTCGACTACAGCGGTCCCGAGGACAGCTTCGATGGTCCCGACGCCATGCCTTCCGACAAGGACGGCTGGGAAGTCCGGCGATCCGTCCGCATGCAGGGCGACGAAGAAAAGCATTTCCTGATGGCGACGGCAACTTTTGCGCCCGGGGCCCCGCTGCCGGAAACCTATGGAGACAACGAGGACGTCTATCTGACGTTTCCGACCCGCATTGAGCGGATCGAGCGCGCTGACGGCGTCTACCTCCGATTTCGCCGGATGTACGCACCGCGAAGGTATGCCGTCACGCAGTTCTGGAACGAGTACTTCATCAACGACGACATCAAGGTCCTCGGCGAGAAAGACTCGGCAACACTGACACAGGCCGAACGCGTGCAGATGATCCGTGCATTCGCCGACGTCGAAAGTCATCAGCAATTGGAAGTCATCCGGCTCGCGGTCGACGACGTCCTGCCCGACACAGCGCCCGAGGCCTGGATGGCCGCTCGACGCGCGTTGCTGAACGTCTACGACAAGTTTGATGTCGAAGGCCTCGCGGAATCCACCAGGCATCTCAGCAGTGATGCCGCGGGCGAGGCCATCGTCAAGGCCGGAGAAGCCGTGCCGCAAAATGCCGAGGATGCATTTGTCGAAACATTGAGGGTCCGATTGAATCTGACGCGCGACGACGTCAATCGACTGCGGTCAACATTGATACGCGAGACGCTCCGAC
>JAJDEC010000133.1 GCA_029259995.1 Phycisphaerae bacterium | reverse complement strand
GCGCATTCCATCCGTGACATGGTCGAACCTCCTGTTCCAACCAAACTGTTTCAAGGCACGCGCGCCATCGCTGTCCGTTCCTTGTTCCATCGACAAACATCCACCAGACACCGCACGATTTGTGGGTAAGGAAAAGGCCTTCAGACTCTGGTCGACGTCCTTGAAAAAGGTCCCCGCCCGGAGGGCGGACGAACGATTCGTCTGTCGCATTTCGTCCGCCCTCCGGGCGGAAACGCATAACGGCCACGGCAAACAGGGACTGAAGTCCCTGCCTACCATCGTGCGCCCTCCGGGCGGGATGGATGGGGATCTTCGCGAGAATTTCATGTCCAGGCAGTTAAAGTCGGCGGACAGATTGTTCAGTTCACGGCGTTGCCCGTAGGGACGGAAAGAGTGCCACGTGTCTGGCTCGCGCCGTCCCACCGGGACGGCAATGCGCAGGAAAACTCTCGTCGCAATCCCAGCCTTGAAAAGGCTGGGCTATTTTCATGTCGTCCCTGCCGGGACTTGGTTGAACGCGGCTGCCGCATCGACAGGCGCCGTCAATGGTCCCCGCAATCCCGTGACGAGCCATTTATTCTGGCACGATTGAATCATGTCGCTGTCAGGACGTTGGCATTCTCGACGAGTGAATTGTCTCCTATCATTGTTCGTAGCTCGCGCTCGATCACTTCCCGTAGCCCGGCGGTCGTGACTTTGAACCCGAGAATTCTCGCCGTCTCATTGATGGCATCGGCCGCCGCGACGCCGGCATGGGCCCTGACGCAATGGAGCAGGGCGGCGCGCAATTCCGACGGCGGCAGCATCTCCGGTTTCCTCAGCGATGCAGAGTTGACATTGCTTCGATCTCGGATCGACGCTGTTTGCTGCGACCTGGCCGACAGAAAGTCGTCGCTGTCGATCAGCTGACCGGATTGAATCGAATGCTGCAGGGCCGATCGAACGGCATCAGTCATTCGACTGCCGGATCGCGTGTGCCCCCACAACGTACAGACGCGCCGCGTGATCTCGTCACAATGAACGGGGCCTTCGATGTCGACAATCTTCACGATCGTGTCGGCCAGCATATCGATCGGGAACTGATGAAGTTCAATGTCGACGGGGACGGCGATGACGGCTTCTTTGTAGGGAATCGCACCGTTGGTCGCCGGCGACTGATTCAGGGGCTCAGCCGGACTCACGCCGCGCGTGACGCCCGCAAGCCGACGATCTTCGTCACGCGTGTCGGCGCTCCCGCCATTCGCGCCTGGTTTCGACTGAATCTCCGAAATGGCGCTGCATAGCCGCGTCAATTGCTCCGCCGGCCGGTGAAACCAGTCAGGGGACCAGACGCGATGAATTGTCCAGCCGCGATCCCTGAGAACCTGACCGCGCAGCCGATCGCGATCGCGCGCCCAGCGTGCGGACGCGTAGTCCGGTCCGTCGCATTCGATACCGAGCAGGATGCGCGTCGCATCGTCCGGATCGACGAGGGCGAGGTCGATGAAAAAACCGGAAACGCCGACGTGCGGTCGAACCACATAGTTGTGTGGCTTCAGCGCGCGGGCAATCGACGATTCAAACGACGACGCAAACTGTTGAACGTCGCTCGGCGCATCGGCGGCGACGTTTTCGCCCGTCTCCGCGTATTTCAAGAACGCCTTCAGCGATTTGGGACCGAGTCCGGACACGCGGGATTCGTCGATCGCGGCCGACAACATCGAAGTGAACACGACGCATTGCCGTCGGGCCCGCGTGATGAGCACGTTGAGCCGCCTTTCGCCGCCTTTGGCCGACAACGGTCCGAAGTTCATCGAGACGCGTCCCGTTGAATCCGGCCCGTAACCGACGGAAATGAAGATGACGTCGCGTTCATCTCCCTGAATGTTCTCGAGATTCTTGACGAAAAAGGGTTCGGCAACCTCGCTTGAAAAGAACGGCTCGATTCCCGCCTCGGATCGTCGTCGTTCTTCGATCTCGTCGAGGATGGCGTCTCGCTGCTCGACAGAAAAGGTACCTACGCCGAGGCTCAGCGATGGGTTGCGTCGTGCGTGGTTGACGACCGCATCGGCGATGGCTCGGGCTTCTTCGACGTTTCGACGCGTGCCACCGCGATCGTAGACGGCGTCGGGCAGATGGCAAAGGCTCAACCCGAGCTGCCCGTCATCATTGTCCTTGATCGACGGGCTCGGTATCACATTGAGCCGATTTTCGTAGAACGCCTTATTGGAAACGGCGATCAACGAATGATGTCGGCTGCGATAGTGCCATCGCAGCATGCGATTCGGCATGCGCTGGGCTGCACAGAGACCGAGAATGCTCTCGACGTCCCCTGCGGCGAACGTGTCATCGTCGGTCGATGTCGTGTCATCATCCAGTGCGCGATCGAAGAAGCTCGTGGGCGGAAGTTGCTTGTCGTCACCAACGACAACAATCTGCGTGGCGCGCGCAACAGCGCCCAGCGCATCGACCGGTCGCACCTGGCTCGCCTCGTCGATTAACAGCAAATCGAACTCCATCGAGCCTGGCGAAAGAAACTGAGCGATTGAGATGGGGCTCATCATCATCACAGGCTTGATTCGCTGAATCGCGTGACCGGCGCGGCGCAGGAGTTGTCGCAACGGCAGGTGCCTGCGTTGCTTTTCGATTTCATGGCGGATGATGCCCATCTGACCGATTTCTGAGACGCCGCGAGGGATGTTCTCGTAGTGCGCACGGGCGACTTCCTGACGCGTGAGTTCGATTCGGCGAATATCTTCTTTGCGAAACTCCGCCTGAATGCGCTCATGCGATTCACCGTCGAATCTCTGCAGCAGTGGATATCGCTCAAACATCTCGCGAATCAGCGCTTCATAATATGCCAGTCTCAGGGCATCGACGGCGTTCGACGGATCGAGACTGCCGTGATACAGCCGATGGGCGAGTTGCGTCATTCCGCCGTTTCGTACTGACGCCTGACGCGTCTGGAAGCTGAGCCATTGCGGCAGACGATCGATGTGCCGGCGCCATTCGTCGAGGCGGATTGCGAGCGAGTCCAGCGGGATTCCGGCAATGCGCTCGCATGCGAACGCGTCGCTGACATCAAGGGATAGCGTCTCAAGAAGTGTTTGTATCCGCGTCGTGCAGGTTTCGAGCAACGACGCCGTCTGCGTCGTCAACGTCCGAACAGCATCCGGATCGACTCCGCTTGAAACGGCCGAACGACAGCGGTCTACATTGCCGGATTCCTCGTTGGCGGTGTCCCACGATTCGATTCGTGCGAGTGCTTCCCAGTCAGACGCCTCGCCGCGCCAATAATGGCCGAATGCCTGCTTGCCGACGTCTGCGTTCTTGATGATGCGTTGGCGGGCTGCTTGCCCATTCTGAAGCGCTGCCAGGATGTCGAGGCGCTCGTGCAGCGACTTCGGCGGCTTGCCGGCCAGAATCGCACGGAAGGATGCGGCCGCGCGACGATAATCGGTTCTGAGCCATCGCCACATGGACCTGCCATGCATTGCGAGATCCCGGCGAATCGCGCCCGCGTCAGCCTCCCAGCCGGTTTCGAGAATGACGTCGCTCAATTGTCTGCGGCTCGCCGTGCAGGCCTGGCCCGCCCTGATGAGGGCGACAATTTCGTGGCGATGATGTTGCCATGTTGCGCTCCCCATGGCGGTGCCATCCATCGGTGGCGCGTCAACGACACGTCGCCCCGTCTTGACGAGCTGAAGCGCGGCGCTGAAATCAGCGGGGACGTCTGTCTTCAGCGCGTCCGAGAGCCGCGATGCGACGGCGATCAGTGATGCGAGTTCCTCCGAGTCCGCCTGAATCCGCTGCGCCAATCGATCCATGTCCGTCGGTAACATTGACTGAAGGCGAGTACCGCGCCAGACGTGCTGCGAGGGTTGGCCGATGGATTGAATGCTGGAGATCACGTCTTGCAGATGGCCCACATTGTCGCGAAGTGTCGTCGGGCTCCAGGTGAGGGGTTCGTCCAGTCCGAAGTCGGCGGGGCGGGTCCCGGCGGCGCGCAGCTGGATGAGTTCGCCGATGACCTGATAGGGCGTCAGATTTGAAGGTTCGTGCGCTGTGTGAAGGACTTCGGCGTATTGGTTGAGTTGATCACGGAGCTTTGTCAGCGCTTCCGCCTGGGCATTGACCTCCGAAGTGCGCGTGGGCGCGCCCAATTCGAGTGTGTGTTTGAGTTGGTCCAGGACGAGCTTCTTCTTCGCTTTGCGGCTGTGCAATTCAAGGCAGAGATCGCCGAGACCGATGTTGTCGAGACGACTCTTGACGACGTTCAGCGCCGCCATCTTCTCGGCCATGAAAAGAATCTTCCTGCCGTCGCGCACTGCGGCGGCGATGAGGTTGGCGATCGTCTGTGATTTGCCCGTGCCCGGCGGTCCCTGCACGACGAGGTTGCGGCCGCGGCGGACTTCCTCGATGACATGCGCCTGCGAACTGTCGGCATTCAGGACGTGGAATGTGTCGGCGGGTGAGATGAGGCGATCCAGGTTGTCGTCGTCGCCGCACAACGGGCCATCGTCGACGAATCCGTCGCCAAGCATGGATGTGATGAGGGGATGCGCGTCAATCGCTCGTTGGTCCGGCCAGACGTCCGGATCGAGATCGCGAAACATGATGAACTTCGAGAATGAGAAGAATGAGAGGACGATGTCGTCCTTCAGGACTTCCCATTGGGGCTGGCCCGAAACGGCTGCGGCAACTTGTTCGAAGTAGGCCGTCGTCGAAATGTCGTCCGTCTCCGGCGTTTCGGGCAGATCGATGCCGAATTCGTCCTTCAATCTGGCCTGAAGCGAGAGGTTTGTCGTGATTTCGTCGCCGGTGAAGTTGATTCGAAACTTCACTTTGGCACTTCGCCGCTCAAGAACAACGGGCACGAGAATCAGCGGCGCGAAGCGGGCGCGATTCGCTTTGTCACGTTCAAACCATTTGAGGAATCCCAGTGCGAGATACAGCGGGCTGCTGCCCTGCTCCTCTTCGAATGTGTTGGCGTCGTAATAGGTATTCAGCAGTCGGCGTTGGAGATCCTGGGACGGCAACGTAGATTGAAGTCGATTGTCCGTGTGGCGCTTGGGGACGCCGCGATCGTCAACGTCATCGTCGTCGGGTTGCGTGAAGGCGGGCGCAGCTTCCGCGAATTTGGCATTCTTCCGTACGTTGTCCTGGGCCTGGGACGTGTTGGTCCATTCCCAATGACCCGCGTTCGCTCCGTTCACGGACTCAAGCATGCGAAGCAGGGATTCCGCTGAAGTCGCTCGCTGCGTCAGCGACGCGGTCGATTTCGCATAGACTTTGTCGCAAACACGATCCAGCTCCGCGCGCATGGACGACGGCTTCTCATCCCAATCCAGCGGCAGGCGCCCCGACAGCATTTCGAAC
>JAJDEC010000132.1 GCA_029259995.1 Phycisphaerae bacterium | reverse complement strand
GCGCATTCCATCCGTGACATGGTCGAACCTCCTGTTCCAACCAAACTGTTTCAAGGCACGCGCGCCATCGCTGTCCGTTCCTTGTTCCATCGACAAACATCCACCAGACACCGCACGATTTGTGGGTAAGGAAAAGGCCTTGAAAGGCTGGGCTATTTTCAATTCGTCCCTGCGGGACGGCGACACTGTCGTATTTCGACCGCCCTTTGCGGCGGGCGAAGTGACGACTCGTAGGCGCCTCGTGATGATGGGCGATTCGTCGTCCCCCGCAGAGGGGGGACGCTACGCGCAGGGGAGATTCGCGGTCGCCGGTTGCATTCGCTGAATCAATCGCGGTTTGTATCGGGTACCGACGTGGTGGTGGGCACGGCCCACCCTACAAGACTCAAAACTCACAACGCATCACTCCGCAAACTCCTTGATGTCCAGCTTGCGGAAAAGCACTTCCGGGACCGGTCCCAGCGCGTGCCCGATCGGCAGGGCGTCGCAGGCGTGGGACCAGGTCCAGGCAGCCTTCTCGACGCCCATTGACACGCGGATTTTCTCCGACGCGAAGGGCAGGAAGGGCTCCATCAGGACGCCCAGCGTGCGGACGGCCTGGATGCAGGTGTGGACTGTCGCGGCCGTGCGTTCCAGGTCGGTCTTTCGCGTCTTCCACGGTTCGCGCTCGTCGATGTATCGATTGCAGGCGCGGAAGCCGTCCATGATCCGGCCGAGCGCGGCCTTGAAGTGTGACGCCTCGATGTCCTCGGCGACTGCCTCGGGAATCGCGCGGATCGTTTCCAGCAGTTCGCGTTCGAGGTCTTCGGCACGCACGTTGTCGGGCACTTTGCGATCGAAGTGTTCCGTGACAATCTTCTGCCAGCGATTGACGAAGTTGCCGAGCGTGGCGATCAGTTCGTTGTTGTTGCGTTCGACAAAGTCGTCGAAGCTCCAGGCGGTTCGCTGGTTCTCCGGGGCGATGATCGTGAGGTAATAGCGCAATGGATCGGGATCAAATGTCTTCAGGTATTCATCAATCCAGATGGCCGTACCACGGGACTTGGAGATTTTCTCTTCTTCCTTGCCGGGGAACTTGATGTTGAGGAATGCATTGGCGACGACATTGTGCGGCAGTTGATAATAGCCGGCCTCTTCGCGCGGCTTGTAGGCGGCGCCGAGCGTGTCGACTTCGTCGGCCGTGTACTGCGTGCCGAGAAGCATCGCCGGCCAGATGAGGGCGTGAAAGACGATATTGTCTTCACCGATGAAGTGGACGATCTTGCAGTCGGGATCCTGCCACCATTGCTTGTAGTCCTCCCACGAGCCGCCTTCGCGTTCGCACAATGCTGCCGTGAAGCTGACATAGCCGATGGGCGCGTCGAACCAGACATAAAGGACTTTGCCCGCCGCGTCGGGATCATCCAGCGGAACCGGAACGCCCCACGTCAGATCGCGCGTCATGGCGCGCTCGGGCAGGCCCTTCTTGATCGAACCGAGGCAGAAGTTCGTCACGGTCGGTCGCCAGTCCAGCGACGTGATGCTGAACCAGTCGGTCAACATGCCCTGGAACTTGCCGAGTTTGAGATACCAGTGCGTCGTCTCGCGCTTTTCCGGCGTCGTGTTCGTGATCGTGCTGATCGGATTGACGAGTTGCAGGGCGTCGATCGTGTTGCCGCACTGTTCGCACTGGTCGCCGAAGGATTCGGGATTCTGGCAGGGCGAGCCGTCCTCGCGCTTGTGATAGCACGCGCCCTTGACGAAGCGATCGGGCAGGAATTTGCCGGCCTTCGCGTCATACAGCTGCTCGGTCTTCTTCTTGACGAAGTGACCGTTCTTGTGGATCGCGTTGAAGAAGTCCTGGCTGAGGCGATTGTGCATCTCGACGAATTCGGGCTGATGCGTACCGCCGTAGATATCGAAATGAATGCCGAGCCCTTCGAAGGCCTGCTGCTGAATGGCGTTGTACTTGGCCGAGACGGCTTCGGGCGTCGAGCCTTCCTTCATGGCGGAGATTTCGATGGCGACGCCGTTGTCGTCGCTGCCGCAGATGAAGCGGACGTCGTCTTCATTGGATCGCAGGTAACGCACGTAGATGTCGGCCGGCAGATAGGCGCCGGCGATGTGACCCACATGCAGTCGGTTGTTCGAGTAGGGCAATGCCCCTGTCACGAGAAATCGGCGTCCAGCCATCGGATTCGGGTTCCATCTTGTTGGAGGTTGCGTTTGCTACGGTTCTTTGTCGGCGCGATGGACGATTGAGTATGGATCGAGGTATTTGCTCGAACTGTACCGGCTATTAGCCGGTACCACACCGCTGTTCGTCGCGCTCAATCGTCACGTGCTGAAGATTGAGAGTCTAACAGTAGGGCGAATGATGGGCGAGTTGCAATGCCAATGAAAAAAGGCTCTTCACCGATTTGCGGGACGACGACGTATCACGCTCTGGAAGTCGGATTGGGCGTCGCGAAGGATCCCGGAGGGATGCATTGAGAATAGCCTAGCGATTCATCGCTGGGGCATTCGGTTCCAAGTACCAACTCCCGTCCCGTAGGGACGGAATGAGTGCCACGCGCCTGGCTCACGCCGTCCCTCCGGGACGGCAATGCGCAGGAAAACGTTCGTCGCAATCCCAGCCTTGAAAAGGCTGGGCTATTTTCACGTCGTCCCTGTCGGGACTTGGTGGAATGCAGCCGCCGCGTCTACAAGAGCCGTCGACGGTCCCCGCAAACCCGTGATTGACCGGAAAAAAAGCCCCGAGCGAGGTGCTCGGGGCTGGATTTGTCATGGATGATGCGTTCGTCAGGCGAGTGGCCGCGTTACGCCCGGACGGTCGATCGGCTGCCGCTGCGCTTCGTCGACTTCTTCTTGGCGACGGGGCGCGAGACGCTCTTCGGCGGCGACTGCTTGCGGGACTTCGTCGCCTTGCGGGCGGACTTGGTCGTCCTGGCAGCCGGCTTCTTCGCGGTCGACTTCTTCTTGGTCGTCTTGCGGGCCGCTGCGGGCTTCGGCTTGGCGGACGACTTCGCAGCGACGCGTTTGGCCTGGGTTTTCGTCGGGGCGCGTCGAGCCGGTGCTGCCTTCTTCGCGGCCGGTCGCTTGCCGGCCTGCTCATAGATCACGGCCTGTGCCGCAGCAAGGCGGGCGATGGGGACGCGATAGGGCGAGCAGCTGACGTAGTCCATCTTCGCCCGATGGCAGAAGTGGACGCTTTCGGCGTCGCCGCCGTGTTCGCCGCAGATACCGATCTTGAGGTCCTTCTTCGTCTTGCGGGCCTTTTCGATCGCCATCTCGACGAGCATGCCGACGCCTTCGATGTCGAGCGTCTGGCCGAGAATCCCTATGTTCTGACGGTCCTGGACGAGACCGGATTGAGCGCCGATTTTCTTTCCGTCGGCTATCAGGCGGCGGCGACCATGGTGGAGCTGTTCGCCGACCTGCCGGCCGACCACGAGTTGTTCCAGCAGTTCAGTTTCGTGTCCTCCGACGACCTGCCGGAGTTGCAGGCTCTGTTGCAGCGCGCCGACAGAGCCAACCTGGCGGCCCTGCCCGACAT
>JAJDEC010000131.1 GCA_029259995.1 Phycisphaerae bacterium | reverse complement strand
TTGTGTGGTCGAATTCTTGGACAGCTTCTGACAAGCACCCAGTGGTACAGGTCAAAGTTGAAATGCAGAATGATTCATTGAATGTGGCACAGGCCTCCGTCCTGTGGCGAACCGGCGAGTCGCCGGCTCCACAGAATGATTCATTCTTCCTATCGACTTAGATCCCTGCGTTTTCAGACACATGCTCGGCTCGACGAAGAACGCGCAGCAGGTTACCACCCAGGATCTTATGGATGTCCTGCTCGGCGTAGCCTCGTTCCAGTAATTCACGCGTGATATTCGGATACCCCGAAACATCTTTGAGCCCTTCAGGCATAGTGCCCGCACCGTCGTAGTCGCTACCCAATCCGACGTGATCGATGCCAGCGACGCGGACGATGTGATCGATATGATCCACCAGCGTGCCGACGTTTCCCGGTGGAAGCAAGTGCGCCTCTTTCCACTGGTTCCGCGCCAGTTCGAATTCCTGCACGATGGGATGTTCGGCCTTGAGTCGGCGTTCTTCATGAAAGCAATTCGCAATGAGCCGGGCGCCGGCGGGATGAATGAAGCCGGAATAGAAGTTGACCATGACGACGCCGCCGTTTTGCGTGACCATTCGGAGCACGTCGTCCGGAACATTGCGATCGTGCTGGGCAATGGCGTAGGCCGACGAATGCGAGAAAATCACCGGCGCTTCACTCACCCGCAGCGCGTCGCGCATCGTGTCAGCCGAAACGTGAGCGAGGTCCACAAGCATCCCCAGACGATTCATCTCAAGGACCACTTGCTTGCCGAACGCCGATAGCCCGCCGCTTCGTGCGTCGTCGGTGGCCGAATCGGCCCAGTCAATCGTTTCGGAGTGTGTCAGTCCCATGTATCGGGCGCCGAGTTCGTAGAATTTATTCAGGTTTTCCAGAGAGTTCTCAATCATGTGCCCGCCTTCGACACCGATCAACGAAGCGACTTTTCTCTGACTGTGGACGCGCGTGACGTCTTCGGCCGTGAAGGCCGACTCGAACACTGTGGAGTAGCGTTCCACCATTCGATGTATCAGATCAAACTGCTCCAGCGCCATGCGCTTGGCCGTTCCGGTGTGCTCCGTTGCCGGCGGAACGTACACCACCCAGAATTGCGCGCCAACGCCGCCTTCTTGGAGCCGCGGAATGTCGGTTTGCAGTGTGTCCTGCGGAAGTGCGATGTCCATGACGTCGAAAGAGGAATCGGCAAGCATGCGTATCTGCCAAGGCAGATCGTTATGCCCGTCGATCACGAGGGCTGCCTGATGAATGCGCGAGGCCGCGATCGCTGTCTCGTTGTTGTCTGCTGGTTTGAGAATTTCCATGACCGAGATTCTATCCAAAGTTCCAGGACACGCAGGCAATCCAGCCATTCGCGCATGCAGAGGCGATCGTGGTTCCGTAGTCGAGCTGGATACCGATCGCGTCAAGCATCGCGGCGCAGATGTGGTGGAATCACGACCCTGATTTCACACCCGCGACTGGACGACACTCAAGACGCGTCACGACGAAGTCGTCAGGCGGACCCGACTGAAACCGCTTCGGGGCGCCGCCCGATGAACGTCTGTTCATGCGGACGATCGCATCCTTGAGTGTCAGTTTCAATTAATTCCCGCGTTTTGACTGCCATTTCAGATGGCGTGGATTGCCACGATTTGGAATCGACACGCACAAGAAACAGTCATGGCGACCTGTGATGACCTGTTTGTCAGAGATTCTGATGCGAACGTTCGATGATGTTCGATATTGAGAATTAGACAATCGGCTAACGTTGATTGCTCAGTTAGCCTATAGTGGCGTTAGCGAGGGTACCCGCCGTGAATCGCATGCGGGCCTCACAGACGAATTGAATTCGAGACATCGGATGACGACATAACGGGCAACCCGATTCATCGGGATGCTCGTTTTTCGGAAAGCCGACGTGGATGAACACCTTCGTGTGTTTGCCCATGTCGGCTTTTCTCTTGGTCAGCCCTGATGCGAGATCTCGTCGCTTCACCAACGAGAATGATGGACACGTCCGAATGGATCAGGACACCGTCGTACGGCTCGTTCCTGCGAGCGACAGATGATGGGACGACGTCGAATTACGGTCGCAGTTTCCTACCGGAGGTTTCGCTTGCCCACCAGGATGCGGCGTCTGATCAGATATCCAGTCGGCCTGACATTTCATCGGCCCTCTGAAGAAGCAAAAAATTTGAAAGGATCGTGAATGATACTGAAGCCAACGCCTCCGGACCGAACTCAGGAAGTCAAGCTCGACGAGGTTGATTGCGAGGCGACGATGTTCGCGCCGGTACGTACGACTCCGCAGAATAGTTGCCCCGCAACGGCCGTCGTCTACTGTGAAGCCAATTTCGGCGCCATCGATGGCAAGACCGCCAACGGGCTCGTTCGTCACTCCGAACGCTACGAGATTGTTGCGGTCATCGACAGCGAAAAGGCCGGGCTTGATGCAGGCGTCGTGCTCGGCGAGGAGCCGAATGGCATTCCTGTCTGTCGTGACCTTGCGGACGTAATAGCCCGTTTCGGAAGTGTGCCCGGCTCATTCATCTACGGAATTGCGCCGGGGAGCGGCATGCTGTCGGCACACGAACGCGGACTTCTGTTTGAGGCTATGACGCTTGGGATGCATGTCGTCAATGGTCTTCACGAATTCCTGAATGACGATCCGGCGTTCGCCGCTTTGGCACTTGCCAAGGGCGTGACGATCCACGATATCCGGAAGCCTCGGGCCAAGAACGACCTGCGGATGTTCAGCGATCGCATCACGAAAGTCACCTGTCCGCGAATCGCCGTGCTCGGTACGGATTGCGCCATCGGCAAACGCACCACTGCGACGATCCTGACTCGCGCGCTCAACGATTGCGGCCTGAAGGCCGTGTTGGTCGGTACCGGCCAGACTGGTTTGATCCAGGGAGCTCGCTATGGTGTTGCGCTCGACGCGGTTCCATCGCAGTTCTGTTCGGGAGAGCTGGAGGCCACGATCGTCGAAGCGTT
>JAJDEC010000014.1 GCA_029259995.1 Phycisphaerae bacterium | reverse complement strand
GATCAGATGCTCGCCGCAGCACTGAAAGTGCCTGGGTTCGGCGTTCATCGTTTTCCTGTCACACTGCTTTGATGTCGTGCCTGTATGCGCGCTTGATACGGTCGTTCTGCCGTGCGCCTTCCAGGTCCGGATTGCTTGCGCGAAATCCGTGTGAATCGCGGCGATTGGGAGTTGCCAGGCGGGATGCGTCAGCGTTTCGATGCATCATGTGTGTGTGAGGCCAAAGGGCAATTGTCGCATCGAGCCGAGGGCCGGCAAAAGTGCTTTCCCACATGCACGACCAGGGCGTGATACTCGTTATACACGTCCACGTCATTCGGCAGGGCTCTCTCAAACATCGATTGCATCGCATCGTATGTCGTCGATTCGTCGGCCAGGCCGTGGCGCCGAAGAATCCGCCCCGTGTACGCGTCGATCACGAACGCGCGTTGATTCAGGGCGTAGAGCAGGATTGAGTCCGCCGTCTCCGGTCCGATGCCGTTGACGGACAACAACTCGGCGCGTGCGACGGCGAGGGGTTTCTCTGTGATCGTTGTCAACTTGCCGTGGTAATTCAACCAGAGCCAGTTGACAAAATTCTTGATGCGTTTCGCTTTGACGTTGTAGTAGCCGGCCGGGCGAATCAAGGCGGATAATTCCGATGCGTCGATATCGAGAAGCGACTTCCAGTCCAGCCGGTTCGCCGACTTGAGATTTCGGATCGCGTATTCGACGTTTGACCAGCTCGTGTTCTGAGTGAGAATCGCGCCGACGACGATTTCCACTTGAGAGTCAGCGGGCCACCAATTCTGCGGGCCGAACGCTTGCAGCAGTTGATCGTAGAAATCCCGAATCGTGGCGTCGGCATGGACTGGATTGTCGGCATTCAGAGGCATTTGAGCGATTGCTTCGTCGGGGATTACCGGCAGGAATTCGTGCGCCTGCGTTGCGTGCGTCGTGATCGCATTGCAATATACGGTCATGGCCCGGGCAACGCAGCGCAGACGAGCACCCAAAACGCAGACACGACGTCCGCGCCGTCCCAAGAAAGCGGTCTGGCCGGAAGATTACTGGCATTTCACGCGACGGCCGCTTCAAAGTCTCGTGTTCCTCATCCCTCTGATTCTCGCGTATGAAGTCAGCACGGCCCTGACGCAATCGGCCGTCCCCGAGGCCCCGCGTCGCGATTTAGCGGCGGCGCAGCTGCTGCACTGGTTCTTCAGTTTGTTCGGGGCTTCGTGGGCGTATCTGCCGGGGGCCCTGCTCGTCCTCGTGCTTTTCGGGTGGCATCTTGCAACGCGACTTCCCTGGAAGATTCGAGGGCAGGCCCTGGTCGGCATGGCGGGCGAGAGTCTGTTGCTTGCGATACCTTTGATCCTGTTGAACTGGTTTCTGGCGCGCGTGGGTGAAGGGAACATGCTGCAGGCGGGCGGTCCATGGGAGAACATGCTTCTCAGCATCGGGGCCGGCATCTACGAGGAGCTGGTTTTTCGCCTGATCATTATTCAGTTTCTGACATTTGTCTTTGACGATGTCCTGCGGCTCAAACAATCCGTCAGTGTCGCGCTCGCTGTGATTCTGTCTTCGCTGTTCTTCGCCGTCAGCCATCATCCGCCCATCGGAAGCGACATGTGGGATGCCGGACGATTCGCGTTTCGGGCGGCTGCCGGCGCCTATCTTGCTGCGGTCTTTGTCCTTCGCGGATTTGGTCTCGCCGTGGGGGCGCATGTCGTTTACGACGTGATCGCGTTCATCAGTGCCCATGACGCTGCGGCGTGATGTGTTTTGAAGCCGATGGCGATAGAGCGAATATCAACGCGTCCATGATGTGAATCCGCAATGCCTGGTCGTCGGATCGAGATTTCATCGGAATTCGAATTTTTCTTGCGCAATAACCCCTTGTGCGATGAAAATAGAGTGACGTACACACAAATCAGGAGGACGTGACGCTTATGAGCGATTCGAAACAGACACCGGCCGGGGCCGTGACGTGGCGGGATCTGACGATTCCGAATGCGGCGGAAGTCCGAGACTTTTACGAGGCGGTCGCCGGTTGGACCTCGGCGGAATGCGACATGGGCGGCTACGCCGACTACGAGATGAAGGACGCGACGGGCGCGACCGTCGCGGGCATCTGCCACGCCAAGGGCGTCAATGGGAAGCTGCCGCCGCAATGGCTTATCTACATCACTGTCGCCGATGTGGATGCCAGCGCTAAGGCATGCGTTGAGAACGGCGGGATGGTGCTGGACGGGCCGCGCTCCGTGGGCGGCGGCAGTTTCTGCGTCGTGCGCGATCCGGCGGGCGCTGTCGCTGGGCTCTATCAGTCAGCCTGAATCACTTGATCGTGCAACGCACGGCTTCCGCGACGTTGAAGCGCGCGACGCCGAGTTCTCGTCGTAAAGTGAAGACTGAGACGCCGGAGCGAACGATGTAGATTGTGCGGATGGGCGTCGAAGGGACACGTCAGAATGAGACGCCATTTTCGCTGAGCAACGTACGCAGCGCTGCGACAGATCGCGTGTTTTCGATATGATCGGTGTTGATCGTGACGCCGAATTCCTGTTCGAGTGCACCGAGCAGGCTGATGTGATTCAGCGAATCCCATGTGTCCAGGGATTCCGACGAAGTTGATTCGAGGATTTCAGCTTCCTCAACCAACAGGATCGTGCTCAATACTGACTTGAAACGGTCTTCGTTATTCATCGCGATGCAGACTCTAACGCTTCAATCGTAAACCAGTCGGGTATTCTTGTATCGGCGGAATCGAGATCCAATACCCATTGACGCGATTGACTTTCCGCCGGTCCACTTTCGAAGGCACATTTGTGATAAAAGTCCGCGAATGGCTGGTTCTTGGGCGTCGAAACAAATGTCGCGCCGAGATTGGGCACGCCGGCCGTTCGAGCTCGATTCGCGATCCAGGCAACGAATGTCGATTCGATCGTTCGCCCCAGGACGCGGCAGCTCATGAGGAGCATGTGCAAATGCCAGTTGTCGTCCGACTTTCTGACGACGGCGAGCCCAACAATGCCGGAATCTCCAAATTGATCCGTCAGGCCAAGTGAGAAGACATCGACATCCGGCGCCCGTATCCACGCCTGTATGTCATCTTCGACGCATCGAATCGTATTCATGTTGAATTGGTTGGTGCGCTGCGTCATCTGGGCGGCACGACCTGCGTGGCGCTTGTCGTTGACGCCGATCGTCAATCGCATCTGAAGACTGCGATAGAATGTCGGCAGGTCGACCGCCGTGGTCGCCAGCTGCCTGCGGTCGGCTTCGGCCTTGTACATCACGCCGCGCCGTCGATCCTCATCCGACAACGTGAACTGATCGAAGCAATCGAGGGATTCGATGACGTCCGCGAATCTGGCCGGATCATCGGGCAACAGGACAGTCATCACGTCCGGCAACGAATCCCGCATCATGGCGCATTCTACGGCGCTGTCATCGATGAAAACAAAACTGTCCAGTCCCAGGTTGAGCGTTTCAGCGATATGCCGAATGGCATCAGGCTTTGCGGACCAACTGACGTGCATGCTTGTAAAGTGCTCGGGGCGCAGAATCATTTCCGGATGCGACGCGACGGCGTGTTCGACGCTTCCCGGCTCGTTCTTGCTGGCGATGCAGAGGAGGATGCCGCGTTGATGGAGCGCCAGCAATCTGCGTTGGAAACGAAGGTAGGCGTTACCTGGAAAATCGTGGCCCAGTTGGATTCCGTCCAGGCCGTCGTCACCGAGAATGCCGCCCCAGAGCGTGTTGTCGGCATCGAGAACAATCAGTTTTTTGGATCTACCGGCGATGGGGCGAAGGTGCCGAACAATGAACTTCGCGTAATCAAAATAATGGCCTGCGGCAATGGGGATTCGGCCATAGAGTTCGGTTCTCGGGTCGATCCAATGGCGACTGCCGTGACGTGCCACCAGTGCGTCGTAATCCATCACATGGCAGTTTCCGATCTTCTCGGCGAGACTCCGAAGACGCGAATTGGCGTATCGCCATGCGTGCAGCTGTCCGCCTGCGGCTTCGAATTCGGAAATCGCGGACACGATGTAACTCGGCCGCTCGAAGTTCTGTAACAGGAGCGTGGCGCTGGATCGATCTCGATATGTAGTGATCGAGGCATCGAGTTGATCGAGATAATCCGAGACAGTCGCCATCAATCCGTCGGTGTTGTTGGACTGGGGGCCGTCGTACAGGTTTGGAACGACATCCGCCAGTCGCGCGGCGATGAGCACGACGTCAGGGGCAAACGGGGTCACCGGCGAGTTGGCGTCGATGAGTGTGGGGGCGAGTTGACCAAACGGGGCGATCCAGGGATGCAATTCAATCCGCGCGCCAAGGGCTGCAAGCTGCAGCGACGGGGTCATCGGATCGAGCGTGAACGTGGACAGGGCGGCGAATCTGATCGTCGTATGCGGAACGGCGGCGGTCAGTGCGCTGAGCCGGCGATAGGCCGTCGCGATGTTGATCAACGTCGGATTCGCGCCAACGAGATCAAGGAGCTTGTTCGCTTCAGCGTGCGTCAGCTGGGATTGCGCTTCGGGCGCCTGCATCAGGTTTGCGCCTCCGCCGCTTCATTCGGGGACTGATGCGTGCCGGGAAGGGCGGCTGCTGTGAAGCGATAACACGCCGACCACTTTTCTCGCAGCTGGAATTTGAAGAGTCGTTCGCCCCCGTATTTTTCGTAGAAGTTGATGCCTTCCGGATTGTCGGTAAATACGACGTAGGACCCGAGCCCGGCGTTGTCGAGTTCGTTGCGCCAGATGTCGAGGAACTGCTTTCCGAGTCCATGGCGGCGAGCCTGCGGGGCAACGACGATGGAGAGCAGTTCGGCCGCATCCGGATAGTCGCGCGACAGCGACTGCTTTTTTATTGCTCGGACGATTGCGACAGGGTTCAATCGAAACGTGATGAATCGCCAGAAGGCGAGGGCCCGCGTCGCGCCGCTTCGATTGGACGTCTCGAACTGATGCCGATTCGTCGTGCATCCGAGGAAGCCGACGACGCGACCGTCCAGCTCGGCGATCCACAGGGAACAGTCCGTCGCCGCGATCATGGCGATATAGTAGTTGCGCACGAATTCGCGACCGAGTTGCGTCGTGATTCCCTCGTCAAACGCGTCGAAGTGCAGATCCAGAACGCCGTCGATCGATCTGAAGTCCTGGGCATTGACGACTTCCCGAATTGTGGGTCCACCTTCCGTCGTGGTGATGACGACGGGCGGCGGCTGCCAGCGCGGGCTTCGTCGGCGCGGCATGCGCCAGCCAATCTGCCGGCCGCGCGGAAGTCCGCCAAAATTCGCAAACGAACGAACATCGGAAGACACTTCGCATCCGGAGTGCACGATGGCGCCGCGACCGATTCGGACGTTCGGCATCAGTCGCGCCGACATGCCGATCATGGCGTATTCGCCGATCTGGATGGGGCCTTCGACGATGTGTTGATGCGAAGCATGCGCCATGTGCGACATGCTGATCAGTTGACCGGGATCCGCGGGGCGTTCGATGACGCCGGTCGCGCTGTACAAATGCGCGTTGGCCATCACGCCGACAAAGTTTCCGATCTTGACGCCGCCGCGTCCCGCGATGTGAACGCCCGGTCCAAGATGGACGAAGTTGCCGACGTGGATGTGTCCGTGTTGTCCGTGGCGTCGTTCGCCCGCGGCGAGTCGAACGTTTGTGTCCACATGGCAGCGCGAACCGATCGAGACGGAGCCGGGCCCCCAGATTTCCGTGTATTGATCAATAATCGTGTCCTGACCGAGATGCGCGAGTTTTGCCTTCCAGAAGCAGGCACGCAGGAAGAAGCCGAATGCGTTCCGAGAATAGACGCGGGAGACCGTTTCGAGAATGGACGACGAGACTGGAATCCAGGCCAGCAGCATGATCATCGACTGGGCGATCGCCATGCCCGATCGGACCAGCCGACCGGCGAGGAGCCATCCCGTCGTCCGCCGGACTTTTTCCGGCTCGGAAACGCAGCCCTGAAGCGTGGCCAGCACAAAGTCCAGCGTGTAGACGAGCCATCCGCGCGGCGCCGGGCGGCTGGGGGCGATGAACCACGCCTCAGCCAATCGCTGGGCGTTATTGTCGGACGGGTCCGACGAGGACTTTTCAGGATTCGTATCTGTCACCTGTGGATGGGGTCCTTCACAAGCGGGCGGTATACTGGTCTTTTGAGCGTATCGTGCAGCCCGCTGCGGAACAATAATCAAAAGCGCGTCCGGAGTCCTACGAATCCGCGTCGAGGCGGTTCAGGCCGGATATTACACGGGAGATCGCATGGACGCCGAAGGCACATCGTTATCGGATACTGGCGACGATCGGACGACAACGCCCGTCGTCGATCCTGGACGGTTCCGACGATCAAAGCGGCTCGTTCACGGATTCGTCTATGTCGCCGGCGTGGCCGCGATCCTGACGGCCGCGTTCATTCTCACGCCGATTTCCGGTTCGATCTACTTCGCGATGGACGCCCACGACGATCTGGCGGAGGCGGACTTCATTATCTGTCTCGGCGGAGATTCCGGCCGCGTTGTCGAATCTGCGAAATTGCTTCAGGAAGGGTTTGCTCCGCTGCTGATCGTGACAAACCATGGCGGGGCGGCACAGAGAATGCGCGATCAGGCGATCGAGTGGGGCGCGGGCCCTGATCAGGTGCTGGTCGACGAAACGTCCACGCGGACGAAGGACCATCCGGAGGCTGTCGGTAGTCTGGCGTCGATTGATCGCGCGAACGACACGTGCATCATCGTGACGAGCTACACGCATCTGCGACGCGCTCGGGCTGTATTTGAGAAGGCTGGCTATCGGAAGATCATCATGCGCGAGCCGCGATGGGAGCGGCAGACGCGGAATTGGGATGGGATGTCGTGGCGCGGGCGATTCCTTGTGTTTCCCAAGATGGTTTACGAAGGCGCCGGATGGATCCTGTATTGGGCCAGCGGATACGTCTGAGACGCTATTCGGCCGTTGCGCGGAAGAATGCGCTTCGTCCGGAAACATATCGATTGTTGACCTTGCCAGCCCATTGTCGCTTGACGGCATACGGGGATATGATGCGGCGTTTCGCGCATGGTTCGCAAAGTTGGGCATGCGCGGAACTGCTCTGTCATCGCGCAACGGAGCGCGGAAAAGCGAGCGTTGCGATGCGATGTTGATGTCGTATCTCGGAGGCGTGGGAGTCGGCGAATGGGATTCATCGATCTTGAGAATCTGGGCCAGTACATCGATTTTCCGGCAGCGGCGATGGAAATTCTCGCCGAGCCGCAACGGCAGACGATTCTGTCCTTGCGACTGAAGCTGTCGGAAACGGAAAGCTTGTCCGCCAAGGCCTACGTGGTCTATCACAGCCTGCTTCGCGGCCCAGCCAAAGGCGGAATTCGAATTTCGCCGGACGTGACGTTGGATCACACGGCGCACCTCGCGGAACTGATGACGTGGAAGACGGCGCTGATGAAGCTGCCCTTCGGCGGCGGCAAGAGCGGTATCGCGATCGATCCGGCCCCGTTGACGCACTTCCTGAAGTCCTCGTTTCTGCGGGAATGGGTGATGCAGCAGCGTCTCGATCTCGAAAAGGGCATTTACGTGCCTGCGCCGGACATGGGCAGCGGTCCGAGCGACATGGCCGTCATTTTCGGCGAGATGCACATTCCCGAATGCGTGACGGGTAAGCCGATCGGCGTCGGCGGTCTGCCGGGGCGTCTCGAAGCCACGGGCCGCGGCGTTGCGACGACGGCGCGACTGCTAGGCGAAGACGTGCTGCAGCGACCGCTCAACGAGCTGACAGTGGCGATTCAGGGTTTCGGAAACGTCGGCTCATTCGCAGCGCTGTACTGCCACGAAATGGGCTTCAAAGTTGTGGCTGTGAATGATGTTCGCGGGGGTATTCACAACCCGAACGGATTCGATATTCCGCGTCTGCTGCGCCATGTGGCCGAGACGAAGTCAGTGACGGGTTTTCCCGGCGATTCCATCGGCGGTGAGGAGTTGCTTCAGCTTCCCGTGGACGTCCTCATTCCGGCGGCGATGGGCGACGTAATTCACGCCAAGAACGCGCACAAGATCCAGGCCCGCTCGATCGTCGAGGCGGCCAACGGACCTGTCACGGCGGAAGGGGATGTGTATCTGCGGGATCGCGGCGTTGCGATCGTACCGGACATTCTCGCGAATGCGGGGGGCGTGTCGGCGAGTTATGTCGAGTGGCATCACTCGAAGAGCGGTGGCCTCACGACGAAAGAAGAAGTCCTCGCGAATCTCGACAAATTGATGGCGGATGCCTGGAATCGAACCCGGGCGGCGCAGGAGCGCTGCAAGTGCGATCTTCGCACGGCTGCGCAGCTTGTCTCGGCGGATGAGTTGATTCGATCGCTTCGCGATCGCAATTGGATCTGATCGTTCGGAACATCGAAGTGAACCATAGGAAACGCGATCGAATTCGCTGTGGAATTCGATCGCGTTTCTTTTTTTCCGTCGGCCCCCGGTTCATGCGCGAATGCCTATCGCGCTGCCGCGAGATTCGCAAATTTTGGTGACTTCTGCTCTGCCTTGTGGCCTTCGATCATGATGCCGGCGATCAGATTCAGGGCGTCGGTCCACGCCGTCTGAAAATCGTCATTCCATGCACTGCCCGCCATGTCGCTCATCACGCTGATCAACGTGTCGCGAACGACCGGATAGTGGGCAGGCTCCGTCTTGTAGTACACATGTCGGCGGCCCATATCCATGAGTGGTTCGTGAAGACTGTCCGGCGTGCGGATGTTGGCGATGACAAGCTGAATCGATGCGAGCAGTTTCTTCTTCTGGTCCGCAAGGTCCGTCGGAAACAGCGGCCGAACCTGCGGGTTCTTCGAAAACAAGTGGGCGTAGAAACGATCCACGAGTTCCGGCCCGCGCGGCGCCAATAGGTTGAAGCTCTTCTCGAGCAGCTCGACAGTGTTTTGGTCCATGATTTCTCCCCTTGTTTTCCGGAAAGCGTCGGAGTGCAGATCCCGCAGTCGGTAATCGGCTTCAGGGGGTTGAATCGGGCTCTTGATCCATGAGATTCACATTCGGAGAATGCCTGCCGTGGCAATTTACTCGTGGTCGTGATTAACTCCGGTAAGATGCGGGATCGATACGCGCCGTTGCTGCGTCGTTGGGATGCGAATGGCGATAACGATCGGCCAGCGTTTATTGTGAATACGGACTCTGCAGGTGTTCGGGCCATGTTCCAGGCAGTCCTGCGTGTCGTCGGCGATGATTGACGTGAAAGGAACCGGATGATGGCGAAGACAGTGGATTGGTATTACCACAGAAATGGCTGAACGTCCTGCGTGAAGTCGCAAGGGTTCCTTGCGAAGAACAAGATCACAGCAAAAGACGTCGTATCTGCCAATCAGTCCAAGTTACAGGAATCGGATGCACTGAAACTCGCGAAGGCTGCGACGCGCGTCATTGTGTCCCGCGGCAAGGTTGTGCGCCAGTTCGACATGAAGAAGGCGCCTCCCAATGACGAGGAGTTGCTGAAGGCGATTCTTGGGCCGACGGGAAACCTGCGGGCGCCGACGATTCGAAAGGGCAAGACGCTTTATGTCGGGTTTAACGAAGAGGCCTACGGCGACTTGGCGTAGCCTGCGACGGCTGCCGGGCGAGACAGCGATTCAAAGATATCGATCGCCATGCTCGACGCGGCATTTCTCGACGAGATCGCGAACGCGTTGGGCTTCGTCCTTCTTGCAGACAAGCGTTGCATCGTCGGTATGGACGACGATGAGATCGTCGACGCCGATCGTGACGATCAGATGATCGTGTTCGCTTGCAAGCGTATTTCTGTTCGAATCGACAGCAAGTGACGTAGCGCCGATGGAAACATTGCCCGCGGCATCGGCCGCATGAAGTGCCGCGATCGCCTCCCAGGAACCGACGTCCAGCCAGTCGCAGGCCATCGGAACGACGAGGACACGTTCCGCCTTTTCGAGGACTGCATAGTCGATCGAAATGCGCTTCAGTCCTTCGTAGCGAACTTTGAATTGATCTGATTTCATTCCGCCAGCCAAATCCGCCGCGATCGACGAGAGTACGCGCTGGTTTTCCGCCAGATGCCGCGTCAGTTCGGCGAGGATCGTCTGCACGCGCCATGCGAACATTCCGCTGTTCCACAGATGATTACCACTGGAGACATAGTCCGCTGCGGTACTTGCATCGGGTTTCTCACGGAACGCACTGACGAGACGAATCCGATCGTCGATGTTTTCTCCGAGTTCCAGGTATCCGTATCCCGTGTGGGCCGTGGCGGGTGGGATCCCGAACGTGATCAGCGCGTCTGCATTGGTTGCAGCGGCGTCGATGCCGGTTCGGATCGCGTCCTGGAACCGATCGCGCGGCGTGATCAGCTGATCGGCCGTAAAGACACACATGATGGCATCGGGGGATTCCCTTGCGATCAGATTTGCGGCGAGACCGATGGCGTTGGCCGTATCCCTCAGGGCGGGTTCGGCAATGATCTGATCCTTACTGATCGAAGGCAACTCACGAAGCATCGGCTCGGCGAGATCGGCCGTCGTGACGATTCGGATTCTCTCCGGCGCAAACAGGCCGTCGAGTCGATCGATTGCGTGCGCCAGCAGCGAGCGGCCTTCGAACAAGGGAATCAGTTGCTTGGGTTTGTGTTTGCGGCTCAACGGCCAGAGGCGTGTGCCGGCGCCGCCGGCGAGAATGATTGCATAGGTGTCAGGCATGGATCACGATTATGCGGGGCATTGTTATGCAGGTCGAGCGGCAACGGCGAAGGGGAGCTACGTTTCGCTGCGGCACGTCCCAGGGACGATGTCGAGGCATTTGAAATCGACGGATGCATCGACATGCATCACTCTGAGAGCGGCCGGGAGCAGCAATGTGTCGCCGGGCCTGGCGTGGATCGAAAAGCCATCACCGGACAGCGATGCTGAGCCCTGAAGCACCATCAACACGGCGAATGTCGGTTGTCGGGCCGACCAGTCGATTGAAGTCGCGGGCGTCAGCTCGTCGATTGCAAATCGATCGCATTGGCACACGCGTTGTCGCCAGGATTCGGCGTCGGCGACGCGGCGGCGGGGTTGGACAATATCGGCTTCCGTAACATCATGGCGGATGTTGGCCAGCGCCGCTTCGATGTGAAGCGCGCGCGGCTTTTCCGAAGCATCCACGCGATTCCAGTCGTAGATTCGATAGGTGACGTCGCTCGGCGTCTGGACTTCGGCGACGAGGAGGCCTTTGCCGAGTGCATGGAGCGTTCCGCTCGGAAGGTAGAAGCAGTCGCCGGTCCTGGCGGGGCGCGACTGGATCAATTCGCTGATTCGCGGCTTTGTCGCGGCTTCGGCACGATCCGTCTGCGTGACTCCGCTGTTCAATCCGATGTAAACCTTCGCGTTCGGTTCCGCGTGGACGATGTACCAGGCCTCGTGTTTGACGGCGACGTTCAGTGATTCGGACGGTTTGGGATGGACCTGCACACTGAGGGGTTGTTGGGCGTCCAGGAACTTGATCAGCAGTGGAAAGGCGTTGTCCACTGCTGCGATGTCGCCGAGCAACGCCTCAGTATATTGGCTTGCCAATTCGGGACGCGCATGGCCCGCGAGCGGGCCATCGGCGACAACGGATGCGTTTCCTTCGAGACAGGAGAGTTCCCAGGACTCGCCGATGGGGGCCTCGTCCGCGATCGGCTTGTTCAACATGCTGCTGAGGCGTGTTCCGCCCCAGATGCGCGGCATGGGGAGGGGCAGGAATCGGAGCGGGGCGATGGGTAAGGGTGCTATCGGCATTTCGAATAGAGTTTCAAGTGCTTTGTCGGGGGGGCGTTTCCAGTATTGTGCGTTTCCTACTTGACTCGTTCCCGTTTCGAATCGTGCGGGCGAGACGCCCGCACTCCCCGCATTCGAAATCGCAGGATTCGGGACAAGGCATGACACAGGCGATACTCGTCAGGCAACGGGCCGACACTCTTCGGCGGCCGTGTGACGGTCACACGCTCCATTGGTTCACGCCGATGGCGTCGACGATCTGAGCCGCCAGACGCACTGCGGCAACGCCGTCTTCGGCCGTGACGACGGGCGGCTTTCGCGTGACGACGCTGTCGAGGAACGATTCGAGCTGGGCGCGAAGCGGCTCGACATCGTCGATGTGCAGCGGTTCGACTTTGATCATCTGGCCGAAATCCAGGCTCGCGAGTTGTGACAGATCATCCAGGTTCTTTTCGCGAGCCATCTTGATGATGTCCAGATTGGCGTCTCGTGTGATCGCAACGCCGGTCTTTGTCTGGTAGTCGAGCGACAGATAGGCCGTTTCGCAGAAGACGCGCAGTCGACGATCCGTCTTCAGTGCGAGGCGCGAACCCGCGAGGTTGGCGACGGCGCCGTTCTTGAACTCGATTCGTGCGTTGGCAACGTCTTCATGTTTGCCCAGTACGGCGACGCCGACGGCGCGCACGTCCGCGACTTCTGACTTGACCAGGTTCAGGATGATATCAATGTCGTGAATCATCATGTCCGACACGACGCCGATATCCGCCGATCGAAATCGGAACGGGCTGATGCGCTGGGCTTCGATGTACTTGGGCTGGATGTCCAGGCGCGAAATGGCGCGGACGACAGGATTGAATCGCTCCGTGTGGCCGACAGCCAGAATACGATGGGTTTCCCGCGCACAGGCGAGCATTTTCTCGGCTTCGTCGATGTTCGGCGCCAGTGGCTTCTCGACAAGGACGTCGATGCCGCGGCGCATCAAAGGTTCGGCAATTGCCAGATGATGGATCGTGGGGACGGCGATCGAAACGGCGCGGACGCGATCCGGCAGTTCGTCGATCGACTTCAATCCAAGAACGCCGTATTCCCCGGCATACTCGGCGACGCGTTCGGCGTTTCCGTCGACGACGGCGACAAGCTCGGCGCTCTCCATTTCGTGATAGAGCCGGGCATGATGGCGGCCCATGTGGCCGACGCCGATGACTGCGACAGGAAGCGGAGCACTCATGCGGGCGATGCCGCTCCGTTTCCGCCGGACGAATCGGTAAGTCCTTTGCGATAGAAATCCGGCGGCGGGCTGCCGGTATCCCGTCGACGGCTTTCAAGATAGCGGCCGTGGACGCCGGATTGGATTGATCGCCTGACAAATGCGAGGAGGTATTGGCAATGTTCGTCGGTGAACGCGCGCGAATCCGCTTCACGAAGCCGTTTGGCCAGCGTTGCGACGCCGACTTTCTCGTTCTTGCGAGACGAGATCAAGCCGTACAGATTTCGCAATCGATGCTGCGGTTGCGTGGCGCCGCGTCGCGGAAAGAGCATTCGGCACAGTTCACGCAGCTGCTGAACCGTGACGTCGGAGAATCCCCATCGGGCGAGGCCCTTGACGTTCACGCCCATGATCGCGCCATCCGGGCCGAAGATCACATAGGGCGGCGTATCGGCTGTGCAGCGAGCCGCGCCGGCAAGGAAACAATAACTGCCAAGCGTGACGAATTGCTGGACGCCGGCAAGGCCGCCGATGACGACGTGATCCTCGATGTTGACGTGTCCGGCAATCTGGACGGAATTCGAAAGGATGCAGTGATGGCCCAGCTTGACGTCATGGGCAATGTGGGAGCCGACTTGAAACTGGTTATGGCTGCCGATTTCCGTCACGCCGCCGCCGATTTCCGTCCCTAAATGGGCCGTGACATTTTCGCGGAAGATGTTGTGATCGCCGATCGTGAGAACCGTCTCGCCGCCCTTGTACTTCAGATCCTGAGGGGCCGCGCCGAGGACGACGGAGGGATAGCAGACATTGTGCTCACCGATTCGGGTTTTCCCGATCACGGTCACATTTGCAATGAGACGAGTTCCCCGGCCGATCACCACGTCGGGGCCGATATAGCAGCCGGGTCCTACCTGTACGTCGTCGGCAAGCGTCGCTTTGGAATCGACAGTTGCCGTCGGTGCGATTTGGGCCATTTATCTTCCTGCCATGGCGGATCGATTTGGACCGCGCCAATCCGCCGGCTTCTCGCTTGTTTCTGCGATCCATGCTAACCGAGGGGGGGCGTCGATTCCAGCCTGTTTTGCGTTGAATGGGGCGACCCCAAAAGGGCGACTATCGCCTTGAAATGGGATCGGCGCAGCGATTCGTCACATCGGCTCGGCGTCGACCAGCATGAACTTGATCTCGGCCTGCGCCACGAGCGCCTCATCCACGGTCGCCCGACAGCGGACGTGACCCGTCCGGGCCTTGACGCGGAGCGTTTCGACTTCCATGACGAGTCGGTCGCCCGGAACGACCTGCCGTCGGAACTTCACATTGTCCATCGAGAGCAGGACGGCGACTTTTCCTGTGTGCTCCAACTTCTGCGAAAGGAGAATTCCTGCAAGCTGCGCCATCGCTTCGATGATCAGCACGCCGGGCATGATCGGCTGCGACGGGTAGTGGCCCTGGAAGAAGGGCTCATTGATTGAGACGTTCTTGATTCCCACGGCACGTCGATCGCCGTCCATCTCGATGACGCGATCGATCATCAGGAACGGATAGCGATGGGGGAGAATGCGATGAAGCTGGCGCGCATCGATCATCGCCGGCGCGGCCAGGCGGTCATGCCGATCCTTCCGATCCATCGCGGCCAGCAGTTTGCGAACCAGTTCGTGATTCAGGGCATGGCCGCTGCGCGTGGCGATGATCTTGCCGTAGATGGGTCGGCCTGCCAGATAGATGTCGCCGATCAGATCGAGCACTTTGTGACGAACGCATTCGTCAGGAAATCGGAACGCATTATCGATGACGCCCTCTTTCCCGATGACGACAATGTCGGCGTACGTCAGATGGGCGCCCATGCCGGCGGCCTGGAACTGTATGGCTTCCGCTTCCAGCAGAAACGTGCGTGCCGACGCGATGTCTTCGCAGAACGACTTGTCGCTCAGCGTGATCGCGAGAAACTGCCTGGGAATATCGGCATTGGGTCCGTAGTCCAGATCGTAGAGGATATCGAGATGATCCTTCGGTCCCGGCACGGCGATCAATTCGGCGTCACCGTCCGTGACGTGGATGGTCTCGCCGATGATGAGCGGTTTGAGTCGCGATTCCTGTTCGACGATGCCGGCTTTCTGCAGGGCTTCGACGAAGCAATTGCTGCTGCCGTCGCCGCCGGGAAGTTCGCCCGCGTTGAGCTCGATCTCAATGTTGTCGATTCCCAGGCCGTGAAGCGCTGCCATGCAATGCTCAACGGTTTCGATGGCGTGGGTGCCGTTGCGAATCGCGCTGCGACGGGCGCGCTTCGTGACGTTTCGAACGTGGGCCTGGATGCGTGTGGGGACGTCGGTGTCGAGACGAACGAACGTCACGCCGGAATCGGGCTCGGCCGGTTTGAAGCGCAGCGTCACTTCGTTGCCGGTGAACAGTCCTCGGCCACGAATGTCGGCCGCGTTTTCAATGGTCCGTTGCGCCCTCAAGGCTGGCTACTTTCTTTTCCAAAGCGACGACGCGTTCGTTCAATTGCGGAAGACGCCTGGCGCGAATCAGTTCGCGCTTGTGCGTCATGTGGTCCTGGGCCGGAATTCCCATCAGCGTCTGGTTCGGTTCCGTGCAATCGGTCATGACAGCGGACTTGGCGGCGACGCGCGTCCCATCCGCCAATTGAAGGCCGTCCGTGACACCGACTTGCCCGCCAAGGACACAGCCCGCCCCCAGGCGCACGCTGCCCGACAATCCGACTTGGCCGACCAGGATGCTGAGTGGGCCGATGCTGACATTATGGGCCACCTGAACTTGGTTATCAATCTTCGTCCCGCGGCCGATCCGCGTTTCGCCGACCTTGGCGCGGTCAATCGTCGTACTCGCACCGATCTCGACATCGTCTTCTATAACAACGGTTCCAATATGGCGCAACTTTCGGTGTTGCCCGTTCCGGAAAATATAGCCGAACCCGTCCGCACCGATGACGCTGGTGGCGTGGATGGCGACTCTGTCCCCGATGATACAACGATCGTGAACCACAACATGATCGCGCAAGTGGCAGTCACATCCAATAATCACGTTGCGCCCAATACTGACACTCGCGACGAGAATACTTCGCTCCCCGATTCTGGCCCCGGCGCGGACGAGGCAATGGGGGCCGATATGGGCGGACGGAGCGATCTCGGCCCCGGATTCGATCACGGCCGACGGGTGGAGGCCGGGTTCGGGCTGATCCGTGTCGTCGGCAAAAAGATCCAGTAAATCGGCGACGGCCGATTGGACATCCGCCACGACGATCCGGTTCGGAAGATCGCCTCCGACGTCTGCCGTCGGGATCAGGGCGGCGGCTTTCGATGTCGCCGCCGCCGATTGCCACTTGGGACCGTCGATCCAGGAAATGGCGTGTTCATCCGCGGCCGCCAGCGCAGCCAGATTCCGGATCGCTCGCTTCGGATCCAGCCCGGATGACGGTTCCCCGCCGATTGCGGACGCGATTTGTTGAATGGTCAGAGAGTTCGACATTGAGAATCAATCCGAGTTGTCTGAGGCGGCGAATCCTGTCGTCGACACATGGCCCTTAAGCATGATGCACGCTGCCGGATCAGG
>JAJDEC010000130.1 GCA_029259995.1 Phycisphaerae bacterium | reverse complement strand
TGCCGACGTGGACATAGCAGCGGATCTCATCGGAATCCTGACGGACGACGAGAGAGAGTTTCGTATGCGTTTTGAGACCCACGATGCCGTAGACGACATGGACGCCGGCGCGTTCGAGCTGCTGGGCCCAGAAGATGTTGCGTTGTTCGTCGAAGCGCGCCTTGAGTTCGACGAGACAGACGACCTGTTTGCCCTGTTCGGCCGCGTGGATCAGGCTGTCCATCAGCGTGCGGCTGTCGCCAATGCGATAGAGCGTAAGCTTGATGGCGAGGACTTTCGGATCCTTGGCGGCAGCGCGGATGAATCGTTCGACGCTGTCGGCGAAATTCTCGAAGGGATGATGGACGAGCAGATCGGCCGTGCGAATCACACTGAAGATATCCGCCTGGTCGTCGGAGAGTCGCGGCGGCGTGATCGGCGTCCACGGCGCGTACTTCAGCCCGGGGAGTTCGAGATCCCAGATCGGCGACATGATCGTGTAGTCGAGTTCGGCCGGTAGTTCGTAGACATCTTCGGGCTGCAGCTCCAGTTCACGCATGAGGAACTGAATCGTCCACGGGTCCGCCTTGGGGTTGTGTTCCAGGCGAACGATTTTTTCGAAGCGGCGATCGCGAAGTTCCTGCGCGATCAGTTCGAGCAGGTCCTCGGCGTCCTCCTCGTCGCGCTCGACGTCAGCGTTGCGCGTCACGCGAAACGGCGTCACGCTCATCAGGTCCATGCCGGGGAAGAGCGTCGCCAGGTTATGGCTGATGACATCCATGATGCTGATAAATCGAAATCCGCCGCCGTCGCCCGAAGGCAGGCGAATCCAGTGCGGCAGCATGTCGGGCAATTTGACGCGCGCGAACAATTGATCATCGAGTCGCGGATGGTAGAGCTTGACGGCAAGCGACAACGAAAGATTCGACAGGAACGGGAATGGATGACCGGGATCGACGGCCATGGGCGTCAGAACGGGGAAGACATTCTGGCGATAGTACGACTGCGCGAAATCGCATTCTTCCGGCGACAGGTCGTCCCACGACAGCAGATGGATATTGTTCGACGCAAGCGCGGGCTTGATGACGTTCGTGAATGACTGGGCCTGAAGATCGAGCATCGGGGAACACGCGCCGCGAATCTCGACGAGCTGTTGTGCGGGCGTCAGGCCATCGACGGACAGGGCGCCAATCTGGGCCTGGACCTGCCGCTTGAGACCGCCGACGCGTTTCATGAAGAATTCGTCGAGGTTCGACGTGAAGATGCCCAGGAACTTGAGTCGTTCCAGGAGCGGTGTGCGTTCGTCCACCGCTTCGTGCAGAACACGTGCATTGAACTTCAGCCAGCTCAACTCGCGATTGAAATAGGTCTGCGTGTTGGCGAGATCCCCATCGAAATCGGGGGGATCAGACACTGTCGTTTCGGGCGTTGTTGGGCTGCTGTCGTGCACGATTCACTTTCCGGGCGTCGGGTGGGATCCCGTTCGGGTCCTTGCCGACGGGATCAATTGTAGGATTCGCCGCCGCCGCCTGCAAAAAGCATCGGCTAATTGCGGTCCTGACGCACGGACAATCTGCGGTCGAATTCCCGCTCAAACAGAGGGGCGTGCCGTTTGGCGCACCAGAGTTCAATTTCCGCATCGCTCGAGGATTTGACCTGCAGAACGACGGCTTTCTCGCCGATTTCGCAGGCCACTTCCTGAATAATCGAGAATCCCGTCCGATCCAGCGCGTCGGCAAGGCGAAGAAGGACGGCGAGCACGCGAACCGGCGTTCGATGCTCATTATCGAGCTGTTCGAACGAATAGTGGTTCTTCTTCGGTCTCTCTTTTCGATGATATCGCGCGACATTCGCAATGATCTCGACTTCCTGATCACTGAAGCCTTTCAACGACCCGTTTCGAATCAGGTAATACCCGTGCTTGTGATGGTTGTCGTGGCTGATGAGATGACCGATGTCGTGCAGGAGGCATGCGTAGGACAGCAGTTCCTTGTAGCTCGCATCGAGTTTGTGGATGGGCTGCAGTTCGTCAAAAAGCCTGGCCGCCATTGCCGCGACGTGTTCGGAATGGGCCCGGCGGAAGTCGCATCGCTCGGCAAGATGCATCACGCTGCGCGATCGCGGATTGGGCCACGTGGCCCGTGCCTGGATCTTCTCGCGATGGCGCGCGATGTAGTCAATCATCACGCCTTCCCGCAGGGCGAACTCGCAATGTTCCAGCACATCCAGATCCAGCCGCTTCATCAGTCGAAGCAGCAGGGCCGAGGCGGGGATACATGCATCGACGCGCTTGGCGTCCATGCCCGGCACGCGCAATCGTTCTTCGCGCGTCATTCGCACAAGTTGATCGCGCAAGGCCTGCAATTCATCGCGTCGTATCCGAAGCCGCGATTCCTCGGGGCTGGCTTCGCCGCGCGCGTAGCCACACATGATCGCAATGTTTTTGGCGGAACCGCTTGTCGCGATACCGCGATGAATCGGCAATGCCCGGATCCGTTCGATGATGGGATCGAGTCTCGTGCGGATGTGTCGGCGCATGGCCTTGACTTCGTCGGTCCCCGGTGGATCGCCGCGGATGAAGAGCTCGGCGAGGCGCGATCCGCCGAGTTTCGCGCTGGCCTTTTCCTGGATCCTCTGGGCATTGCCGGCGATCAACTCGACGCTGCCGCCGCCGATGTCGACGATGAGCGTCTGCCGATCATCTGACAGCCCCATGTCGATGGCGTGACGAACCCCCACATAGATCAGGCGCGCCTCTTCTTCCGCCGCAATGACCTGGACTCGCAAGTCCAGATCATCGCGGACGCGCTGGACAAACTCTCCGCCGTTCTTTGCTTCCCGTACAGCGCTCGTCGCCACGGCGCGAAGTTTCGTCACGCCCAGCAGTTCCGCCATCTTCTTGAATCTGCGAAGCGCCTGAATTCCGTCCTCCATCGCTCGATCGGTCAGGCGATGCTCGCCGAAGCCGCCTTTGCCGAGCTGGACCATGTCCTTCTCGCGGCCAAGCACTTTGAAATCGCCTTGTGGAGATATCTCCGCCATGACGAGATGGATGCTGTTGGTACCGATGTCGATGGCGCCGAACTTCGTCACGCGCGGCAGATCGCCGGCAGGTTCGCCGAGGACACGCAGCAGTTCCGGGGATGTAGATGCGATCATCGGCGCGTCCCGTTTCTCTTGGTCTTCGTGCCCGCGATGCATATGTGTTTCCGTTCGAGTCGTTTCTTGGCAGACAGGCAGCAAGTCATTCAATCCAAATTCAGTTTCGCACCCACGTTGCGGCCCAGTGCGCCGGCGAGCGCGGCGGCATCCACGGATATGGATTCCGATGCCGACTTGCTGTTGCGGGCCGCCTCAATCATCCCCCGCAGGGACGGCCATCGTCGTCTCGCCTCCTCGCGATCATCCCGTGAACGGCGAACGCGTTCGCCCGCATATTCGAGGATCGCGGCGCTCCAGTCGGGATCGTTGGCAAAGACAGCGTCCTGTGTCGCCAACTGCGCGAGATATCTGGCCGCAAACAAGTGATCGTTCCACGATCCCAGGGCGTTCTGCATGTTCACAAATGCGGCGAGTACGGCGTTTTCGTCGCGAGCCTCCATGCGAAAAAGCAACTCTGTACAATAGCGAAGGCCTTTCAGGCGCACGCGCAATTGATGAAATCCGGCGCTGTCGCTCTCGCACGACGCATCCTTCAGCACACGATCCGCACGATCGATCCACATGACACGCGCCGCTTCGATCAGTGCCGAACGTCGTTTCGAACCACCACTGTTGCAGACGCCCTCTATGGTACCGCGAATCTTTGCCGCGACCTGAACCGGGGACAGGCTCGAGAGTCCTTCGAGCGCTTCGGCAAATGCGACGCGGCGCTCTGCGGACAACGTGTCGATCAACCGGGCGTGTCCGTCGCCAGACAATGGCGGCGCCAGCTGCGCATTCGACAATCCGGCAACCAGCACATCGATATCTCGCACGCGGCCGAACAGATTGCGAAGCCGCTTCAGTGATTTGCGAGCCTTCTTGACGCCTTTCTTGGCCCCTGTGTCAACGATATTGATCAGCTGAAGCGGTTCATTGAGTCGTCGCGTCGATACGCGGAATCGATGCACGCTGCGGACGCTGCCGTTTGAGAGGATCTCGTCAACGCCGGCCTCCAATCGCTCCAGATGGCGATCCATGAATTTGACGAGACCATTATCCGCCAAAGCACAGCCTCCCGTATCGATCTTGACGGGCCCCAACGCAGGCTCGATGCGTCAGAACCTCATCTGCTCTTGAAGTAGGTCGTGCAAACATCACGCGCTCATCGCGCCGGCATTGCGCGCATCTGTTTCGGCGTCAGCATCCAATGAAGGACGCCGCCGAGCGGCTGATGTCCATCGTCCGTTTCGATGCAGGCGACACCGCCCTTCTTGAACGTCATGCCGTATGTCGGCGATCCGAAGAGCAGCCTCGATCCAATCGCCCCCATGTCCGGCTCGTGGCCGACGAGCGCGATGGCGTCGCCTTCGTCCTTCCGTGCCGCGCGATCGAGGAGCGCCGTGTGATCCCCGCCGGGCGACAGGTCGTCGATGATCTCGATGTTGCGTCGATGAGCCAGCAACGGCGAAAGAAGCTCCGCGGTCTGTCGTGCGCGCACCAGCGGGCTCGACCAGATGGCGTTGAGTTCGACGCCGAATGCGGCCAGTGAACTGACACTCCGGTTCATTCGCTCGATGCCGCGTTTTGTCAGACGGCGCGAAAAATCGCCGTCGACTTTGAGCGAATCCCGCTCTTCGGCAATCGCATGTCGAACCAGATAGACAAGCAAGTAACCTGACTCCTCGATAATAGATTATATGACTCGCGCGAGGTGAGGCACAACGAGCAGTATCTGCGGGAAGACCGGCGGCGGCCCTCGTTCCGCCGCTCGACAATCCGACACTGGACTGACGTCACGAAGAACAAGGCTTGAAACGCCGGAATCGGCGGTTTCGGAATTCACGACGGCGTTATCAGGACGTTAATCCGCGCGGCCGGAACCAGCGGAATTCACATGAAATCGCAGCGTGGCCCAGACCGGATAGTGGTCTGACGGAAACGCGCCATTGAAACGATCGTGCGCGATTTCCGAACGCATTACGTCGAATCCGTTTTCAACAACAAAGATGTAGTCAATCTTCGGACCATCGATTCGGCCGATCCAGTCGCCGAACGTGCCGACGTGTGTGGAGTCGGCGTGCACCTTTCGAAACGTATCAACGAATGCGGCCCGATGCGCGATGCCGGAATTGTCCACGGCGGCGACGCGCGCCTCGGCGATCGCCGCGATCGGGGAACTCGACTCATTCGCATTGAAGTCACCCGTCAGGATGACGGGGGCGGCGGGAGATCGACGATCAATGACGTCGATCACCAGCTTCACACTCTGCAATCGCGACTCGGCCGATTGATGATCGAGATGCAGGTTGTAGTGAAAGAACACTCTTCCGGATTCGCGCTCACGAAACTGCGCCCAGGTACAGATTCGGCAGAGCGTGTTGCCCCAGGACGTACTGCAGACGACGTCCGGCGTGTCAGAGAGCCAGAATGTTCCGCCGCCGATTCGCTCGTAACGATCGCGATTGAACAGGATCGCTGCGTGCTCGCCGCCCTGTTTGCCGTCGTCTCGGCCGACGCCGAATTCGTCATATTGTGGAAGGGCTGTCTTGAGTTCGTCGAGCTGGAAACGAAGCGCTTCCTGAACGCCGATGATATCCGGCCCATACTTGCGAATCACATCAAACACATGTCCGCGGCGCATTTCCCAACGATTGGGCCCGTCATCGGCCGTGCCGAAGCGAATGTTGAACGACATCACGACAAAGCCCGCGTCGGATACAGCCGGCGTTGAATCGCCGGCGGCCGCGGGAGGCGGATCGGGCTTCCCGGTATCGCACGCAAGTGCGCAGAGCGCAAAAAGGAAGACGAGCCCCGTTTGCGAGGTCGCCGGGACTCGCCTCAAATACTGATGCATGCATCGTTGCACGAATACGGCAACGAACCTACATGGTCATGGTTTCGGCCGGGAAGATGTCCGCCAACCCGCCTGTGAAAAACTGAATGACGAGGTTGATGACGAAGAAAAAACCGTAGATGACGGCTCCGCCGACCAGGCCGCCCGCACCGTTACCAAGAAATGGAATGCCAAACATCGCTTGCGTCTCCCAATCTAGAATCTTTGCCAAAGCGACAGATTGTCGCACCAATTTCAATCCGCGAAGCACGCGATTATCGACGAGATCGGACGCCAATGCAATTCAAAGGCCCAAATCGGGCCCGCGAAAACGGATCGCCATAATTCCTGACTTGGTCAATCCTTACAGGCGGCGACGAAATGTCTCAGCAGATCCGCTTCGGTAATGATCCCCACGATCTGGTCGTCATCCATCACTGGCAACGCGCCGAATCGCTGCCGGATCATGATGTCGGCCACTTCGGCGAGCGATTCCCGGACATGCGTCGTTTTGGGCTGAACCGTCATCACATCGCCCATCGACACTTCTGGACGATGATTTCGAATATCGTCGCCTTCGTCCTCAAGATCGATCTCGAAGCTGCTGAGAAATCGGCGCATGTCTCTGTCGGACACGATCCCAACGAGCTTGCCCGTGTCGACGATCGGCACGTGGCGGAACTTGTGCGTCTGCATCACGCGCGCGGCGTGGCGATAGGTATCATTGGGACCGAGCGTGATCACGGGGGCTGTCATATGATCGCCGACCTTCTTGAATCGCCATCCGTCCATCCTGGCGATCTTCCGATCGTCGAGATAGCACTTGAGGAAATCCGTCTGCGTCACAATGCCCGCGAGCCGATCCCGGTAAACCAGCGGCAACGCCCGGATGTTCCGTTCGAGCATCAGTGCCGCGCCCTCATCCGCAGGCGCATCGGCCGAGATTGTCGTCACGGGCGACGACATGACTTGCGATATCCGTGTTGCGCCGACGCGCGCCGGGCCCTCTCGGGACGCCGTCCGTTGTTCATTCGGCAACATGCCGACCGCCCGCAGCAGATCACGATCCGAGACCATGCCGAGAATCCGCCCCTT
>JAJDEC010000129.1 GCA_029259995.1 Phycisphaerae bacterium | reverse complement strand
AGGTCGGTGGCTTTTTCTCATCCGGCGCGACTTATCACCATGGGGCGATGACGGTGAGAAACGGCGCATCACTCGTTTCCGAGCTTGCCTACATCGGTGAAACCCGCACAGGCATCGGCGAACTGACGATCACGGGTGTCGGTTCAAGCTGGACCAGCGTGAATGACAACACGTTCATCGGTTACGAGGGTGACGGCACGCTGAACATTCTGGCAGGCGCAACTGCGCAGACGTCTCAAGCATTCATTGGGCGATTCGGTATTCGAGATGTGTTGGGCGGAGTGGCAAATGTGGATGGCGTCGGATCGACTTGGAATGCGACGAGTCTGTACGTCGGTTTCAACAACAATACGACTTGTCCGTCTGGCCCAAATCTGTTTTCGTCGGAAGGCGCACTCAACGTGTCTAACGGTGCTCAAGTGTTCGGCACGCTTCTCAGTGTCGCAGAGCGCTGGCAATCAAAAGGCACGGTCAATATCACGGACAACGGTACTTTGGTATCGGTGCAGAATGTCAGACTCGGTGCGATCAACAGCAGCAATACCTGTTCATCGATTGCGGACGTTAACATCGGCCTTGGCGCAACGCTTGAGGCGCTCAATGACGTGTCGATCTACCACGGTACGCTCGCCTTGGACGATGGAACGCTGTCAGCACCCAACGTGACGGTGCATGGCGAAAACCTGACAAGCCCGGGCGCTATGGCGGTACTTGCAGGGCAAGGACAGATCAACGCCAACGTCAACAATGTGGGTGGATTCGTATCGCCAGGCAATTCAACTGGCATCCTCAATATCGACGGTAATTTCTCGCAGTCGTTTGGCGGCACGATGTCTATCGATATCGGTGGGCTAGCGGCGGGTACTCAATTTGATCGCATTGACTTGACGGGCTCGGCAACGCTCGGGGGAACGCTCAATGTTCAACTCGTCAACGGTTATGAGCCAGATGCCGAAGATTCTTTCGAGATTGTTTCCGCCGATTCGATCGTTGGCGCGTTTGATGTCGAATCGTTGCCCGCGTTAAGCGGCGGCAGGTCGTTCGACGTCGACTACTCGGACCCCGCGAAAATCACCATTCATGTCGTCGGAGACGTACTCGTCGGCGACATCAATTGCGATGGTGCCGTAGACGTCAACGATGTCACGATGTTTGTAGCGGTATTAATTGAAACGAATGTTGATTCTTGCCACACCGACGCCGCGGACATCAACGGCGACGGTGCACCGGATGGACTCGACACTCAGCTTCTTGTCAATGCGCTGTTTGCGAATTGATGCCGGCAGAGTGGTATCAATTGAGTCAAGCGAATGAAGGAGACTCGTCATGTTTTTCATCAAACACCTTTCGCGAATTGCAGAATCGGTTGCATGCATCGGAGAGCGGTATCACGCAGGTTCCTCGCCGAAACAAAATAGGCACTGCGCTTCAACCAAGATCCTCGTTGTTGTGCTGATGGGGACTGCGGCCTCCGCGCACGCGCATGCTGCGAATGCCGCGGTTTCTCTTTCCGCGATTGGCTCGCTTTCCCAATTGGCGATGGGCGCCTGCGAATCGATCGGAACGGGATCCGTGACTATTTCGCAAGCCACATTCGACGGAGGCGACAACAAACTCCTCGTCAGGGGGACCTATGCCGGCGCCGCATCAAACCCGACGGTCCGTGTGATCGATGATCTCACGGATGTTCAACTGGCGCAACAGGGCGGCGGAGGCGGAAACGGCGAGTTTGAGTTTGAGATCACGAATATCGGTGACATTCCCTGTCGCGTTCGTGTGGAAGTCGGCTTGCTTTGTTCGACGCGCACAGTTGTCGGCGCGCCTGCGTTCTGTGACGACATGACGGGCGGCGGAAACATGCCGCCGACTTGTGCGATCCTTTCACCCATGATGGATGTCTCCATCGAAACGGGCGACACTGTCGTCTTTGCCGGTGAGGCGGCCGATCCCGAAGGCGGGGCGTTGACCTACGAATGGGACTTCGGCGGCGGCGCGGATGCGCGTCCGACGGTGGTCAATCCAGGTCCCATCGTTTTCGATTGGAATCGCGGCAGCTTTCTCGTCACGTTGATCGTCACTGACGATGCGGGGGCGCGATGCGAGTCTTACATCGTCGTGAACGTGGGGCTTCCACCAGAGGGGTTGCCGCCGATGGTGGCCGAACAACCCGCACCTGGCGCGGCCGGTTCCGGCGGATCGGACTACGTCGTGCTGCCGTTTAACGATCTTGGAATGCACTGTGCCGATCTGGCGTCCGACCCGTTGAGCATCCTGCCGCCGTTCAACACGCTAAACGCGCATCTGATTCTTCGCGGAAGTACGGGTGGGAACCGGCCGACGATCGTTGACGACGCCGCGAACCGACTCCGTTATTCCGCTGCGTCGAATCCGAACGTTCCCGTCGGGCCTGGTTCCATCAACTCGACGAGCCAGAATTTCCCGCTCGGTGCAAAGCTCCGGGATGCGCAGATCAGAAAGACTGATTTCTGGGATGCCTATTCGGATCAGGGGCCATGTTCGCCGGGCGACCTCGACGGCAACAATGTTATCGATGAGATCGATGTGGGTCTTTTCGTCGACGTATTGCTGACGGGCGCAGGCGATGAAACGGCGCTGTGCGCTGCCGATCTGAATGGCGATCAACTCCAGGACGGCATTGACATTCAGCGCTTTGTCGACTGCGTCGTTGCCGGCGCCTGCCCCGGCGGGACTTCAACCGGCACGATCGCTTCGCTGCTCTTTCCGGGACTCGATCCGCTGCCCGATGAAGGCCTTCAGACGATCGATAATCCGGATCACGGACGATACATGCCGGGTATCGCGGACCCATATGTCGCCAATGATCCACAGGCGTTCGGTGCGTTCATCGGCAGCAAGAAATGGTTTACGGCGCAGGGCATTCCCATGACGGGGGTGGATGATCGCGGTCGCCCCAACTCCTATCCGTTGATGCGCGTTCAGGCCGTCGACTCGAGCTCGGGGACAATTCTGGCGACGAGCGATGCGGTTGTGCCCGTGTCGTCTGAAGTGGATTGCCGTGACTGTCATGCATTCGGCACAGTTGGCGCCGACCCGACAGCGCGTCCTGCCGGTCCGGCATTCGTGAGCGCTGCGTCGCCTGATCGGATCGACGTCGAAACCTCCGCGAAACTCAATGCCCTGATTCTGCATGACCACAAGCATGGCACGACGTTGACGACCGACGGACGACCCGTGCTGTGCGCCGAGTGTCATCGCTCGAATGCGCTGGCGGAAGTCGGTGGACCGGGCGGCGATCCGGCGCTGGCCAACATGTCGCGCGTCATGCACGGCTTTCACGGTCAATTGCAGACCGATCCCGCGGGCGAACTCGTGCGCGACGCGACAGGCGAGCCGGTTCTGATCGATCCGATGAATCCGCAACCGAGCGCCATTCCGCTGATTCCGACAGATCTGGATGCCCCGATGGAAACGAATTGCTTCAAATGCCATCCCGGGAAAATCACGCAGTGCTTCCGCGGCGTGATGTTCACGGCGGGGCAGACCTGCATCAGTTGTCACGGCGACATGTTGGCCGTCGGTGGCGCCTATCCCCTGCAATCCGGGCATACCCGCGAGCCATGGTTCGACGAGCCCAGATGCGGCTCCTGTCATTCCGGAATTGGCAGCGACCGCGTCCAATCGGTGAGCTACGACCTTCAGGATCCTGCTGCGACGCCGTCGCCGCCGTTGACGCCGAGGTTTGCGGAGAACCCCGACACGCTTTACCGCAACAGTCTGGACGGACACGCCGCCGTCGCGTGCGAAGCATGTCACGGAAGTCCGCATGCGATCTGGCCGCATCGGGATCCGGACGCTAACGACAATTTGCTGTCTATTCAACGTCAGGGATATGTCGGCCCGATTCGCGAATGTACGGTATGCCACGTCGCCGGGAGTTTTCCCAACGGAACGCTGGACGGTCCGCACGGAATGCATCCTGTCAATGATCCGAACTGGATCAAGGGGGAGGGCACCTGGCACAAACACTACGCACAGGACAACGGCAATGGCGATCAATGCGCCGATTGTCATGGCGCCGATCATCGCGGAACAAGACTGGCCCGCGTTCCGGTCAATCGCGTTCTGCGAGATGCGGAAGGAGTCGTTCGTGCGACGTTGGCTGCCGGCGAAATCGTCTCGTGCGATCTGTGTCACAGTTTGGCGGACAGTTTTGAAGACTGAGTGAGTGGACAGAGTGAGTCATTTCGTGGAACCGGCGAGTCGCTGGTTCACCATAGGCCAGAGGCCCGTACCGCATTCAGTGATCCGCTCTGAATCTCAACATGGGTAAGCATCAGGAAGTTCGGTTCGATGATGATGGAAGCAACTCAACGTCGACCGATGAAGAACGAGAACAGGAGGCGGGCTGAGGCCCGAAGCAAATGACTGGTCGATGGCACTTCGTAACAAGTCTGACGTATTTCTCAATCGCGAGTGCGACGGTCGTTGCACAAACCTGGGAGCCGGCCCCGACGATCCCCACGGTGGGAAATGCGGCCCGGATTTCCGCAGTCGGCGTCAACCATCAAGGCCTGTTGTATGCGATCGGCGGTACGCCGTGGCTCAACGGCGGCGATATGGACGGCAGTGTCCATCGGCTGGCGACGGGTGCGACGAACTGGGAAACCCTTGTCGGTCTCGAAGGCTTGGGGCCCGTTCTCGGTCAGGCGGCGGGCGTTGATTCGCTGGGGCGACTGATCGTCTACGGTGGGTTCATCGCGAACGATGACGGGCCGGGCGACGAGGCCTCGTACGACCCGATCGAGGGGCCGCAGGGAAACATCGCGGCTCGGGCCGTACCGGAGACTGCCATCGGCTATACCGCATTCGCAACCGATGACGTCGGGCGACTCTACGGACTCGGCGGCGGACCGGGAGCAGGCGGACCGAATTCGGGTTATTGCGATCGATATGACGCGGCGACGGATTCATGGCAGACGCTCGTTTCGATGCCGACACCGGTGGCCGACGCATGCGCGGCTTTCGACGGCAACGGTCACATCATGGTTTGCGGAGGCATCAATGCCCCCGGAAACGCACGAACGGCGAACGTCGCGCAATACGACATTGCAAGCGGCGCCTGGTCGGACGCGGCGATTCCCGATCTTCCGATCGCGCTGAGCGGTGCCAGCGCCGCGCGCGGTATTGATGGTCGAGTCTATGTCGCCGGCGGCGAAGTCGGCGCGATCGGCGCGGGTGTGACGCAGACAACTGTCTATAAATGGGATCCGGCGAACAACATGTGGACCACGGTCGCCGAGATGGCGACGCCGCGAAAGCATTTTGCATTCGCTCTCGGCAACGACGATTACTTGTATGCCATCGGAGGAGACAACGATACGGGCGGCACAAACCTCGTGGAGAAGCTGTTTACTCCGCGATGCCCCTCTCTTGACGTTCAGCCCGGCGATTTGACAGCGTGGAGTGGGACGATCGCGGGCTTCAGCGTGGCTGTCTCCGGCGCGTCGCCGTTGATGTATCAATGGCGGCGCGACGGCCAGCCGCTGGCCGACGGACCGACGGGTTCGGGCAGTACGATCGCGGGTGCGACGACGGCCGCGTTGAAGATAGCGACGCCGAGTGCGGCTGATGAGGCGATGTACGACGTCGTGGCGTCGAATTCATGCGGGGCGAGTACGAGCAACGCTGCCGTGTTGACCATTCGGATGACTCCGGAAATCCCCGTTGTTTCGTCACAATGGACAGTCACCAATCTGCATCCGGGCTGGGCACAGGACTCTTCGTATGCTCGCGGCGTTTCAGGCGGACGAATCGGAGGAGAAGCGACAACGCCGACATTGCTGCCTGACGGTCGCACCCTGACCCTCAGCCATCCAGTCGTCTGGGAGAATCTGAATTCGGCCGGCATGGACGTGACGCCCGGCAATTCGATTGGCGGCGCGATTCGTGACGTTTCCGGCGACCTCTTCGTCGGTTGGTTCTGGCATATCTACAACTGTCCGCCGCCGACAGGTGGAACTTGCGGCTGGCAGTCTGCCGCGTATTGGACGGGTGAGAATCTGGCTTTCACCGAGGCAGTACATTCGTCCGGGCCCGAATACGATCACTGTGTCGGAACCGACGGAACGGCTGTCGTCGGCACACTTACCTATGAGTACTCGGAAGGCAACTACTCGAGCCGGGCGACGATGTGGACGCCTCCAGGTTCCGCCGTGTCGTTGCACTCGACGGCTGTCGGTGGGAACAGTGGCGCAAGTGCCGTTGACGGCGAATACCAGTATGGATCCGCCACATCCTCACCCCCCGGTCCTATCACGCACGCCGCCCGCTGGTCCGGAAGTGCAGCAAGTTACCTCGACATTCACCCCGAGGGGTTCGCACGCTCATGGGTCTCTGGCGCCGGCGACGGACAGGCCGTCGGGACCGCCGTCCAGGGCGCTGTCAATCATGCGATGATGTGGGTTGGCGGGAGCACGACGATCGATCTGAATCCCGTCGGCCAATCCAGCAGTGCGACGGACGCGCACGGCGGCCTGCAAGTCGGCAACGTCGGCGCCCATGCGGCAATATGGGCTGGGACTGCGGAATCCTATTTCGATCTCAATACCGTCCTGCCGGCCGAGTACTCCGGCGCCGTCGCGGATGCCATCGAGGTGGCGGAAGACGGAACCATCTACGTTGCGGGCGGCGCGTATGTGCCTTCGCGCAGTCGATACGAAGCGATTGTCTGGCGAAGCCTGCCGTCGGGCGTCGTCGGCGATGTCAACTGCGACGGCGTCGTCAACAGCAGCGATGTTCCGTATTTTGCCTCCGTTCTCCTGGGCGTGGATACACAGCCGTGCCACATGGACGCAGCGGATCTGACTGGCGACGGCTTGGCCGATGGAAACGATGCACAGTTGTTTCTTGAGGCCGTTCTGGCGCAATAATCATCGCGAATTCGAATACACCTCGGAAAAGGAGTCCACGATGCCACGTTCCATCCCTCGCATCCGCATGTTGCTTGTCCAGGTCCTGTTTGTATTGTCGCCAGTCGTCGCACATGGCCAACAGATTCGATTTGTCAATGTGGACGCGATGGGGGCGAACAACGGCAACTCGTGGCAGGACGCCTATTCGAATCTGAACGTGGCGCTCGCGGCCGCCGCGTACGGCGACGAAATCTGGATCGCGGCGGGTACCTACACACCTGCCGATGCGGCGTCCTCCTTGGTGCTCGTCGACGGTGTCGCCGTGTACGGCGGCTTCGTGGGAACGGAAAGCCGGCGCGACGAACGAGACGTCGCGGTCAATCTGACTATTCTCTCCGCCGACATTGACGCCGATGACAACCCGAATGCGAATCCGGGATGGGCAGGCACGGCCCGATGGTACAACGGCTGGGACTGGGGCGCCGGCAATTCAGCACATGTCGTGACGGCGACGGATCTTGGTCCGACAAGTGTTCTGGACGGCGTGACGATTACGGCAGGAATCGGCGGACCGGGGGCGGGAATTCGCATCGAGGGCGGATCGCCCGTCATCCGTGACTGCAGCTTTGTTCACAATTTCGGCCCCGGGGGCGCCATCCGTTGTAACAATGCGTCGGCGATCATTGATCGATGCACGTTCGTCGAGAATGCCGCCGGACTGTCCAGCGGCGGCGCGATCAGCATCTATGAACCGCCGATGCCGACAATCACAGACTGTACGTTTACCCGATGTATGGCCTACGGCGACATGTCGTGGGATGGCAACGGCGGCGCGATCGAGATTCGCACTTATGCAAGCGCTCCGTACCCGGTTATCAACATCGAAGACTGTTTCTTCGAAGGCAACCGGACGAAGAATTTCTTCAGCGGGGGCGCTTCCGAGGTCCGAAGCGGTGCAGGAATCTTCAGCTTCGGCGCGACGATCAACCTCAATCGCTGTGTGTTTATCGACAACGCGTCCAACTACGGCGGGGCAGTCACGTCGTGGCGGCCGGTGAACGCGACAAACTGCGTGTTTCTTCGCAACGACGCCACGCAGTTTCCGGTCTCCAGCGAGATCAGCCACGGCGGCATCGGCGCCGGCATTTGCCTGCTCAATTCCTTCAACGCTGACGTTTCGTCCATTGTGAACTGCACGTTCAGTGGCGATACGGCCGATGAGAGTGCCGCCATATTTGCCAATGCTCCGACCGACGTGCGTAACTGTATTATCTGGGGCGAGTCTGCACGCGGTGAAGAAGTGTCTCCGCTCAATGTATCCATCAGTGGCGACTACTCGCTCGAATACTCATGCGTTCAGGACGTCCTGACGCCCGAACCCGGTGAGGATCCGCCGAATCCGTCGGATTTCCCCGGCTGCATCGACACGGATCCGCAATTCGTCAACGGCGCCGGGCTGGCCGCCATTGACTTTCGACTCGCACCGGATTCCCCATGCATTGACGCGGGCGACAACGCCGCCGTTCCGATGGATTCGACCACAGATGTCGCAGGCAATCCCCGCTTTGTTGACGATCCCGACTCGACGGACACTGGTTCCGGCGCGGCGCCGATCGTTGACATCGGTGCATATGAGTTCGCCGTCGCCCCTGTTCGAGGCGACGTCAACTGTGACGGTTCGCTGAACGCCCTCGATATCCCAGTCTTCTCGCAAGTGATGATCGGATTGGATTCAGCGTCTTGTCATGTGGAGGCCGCGGACGTGAATCGTGATTCCTTTGTCGACGGAATGGACATCCAGGAATTTGTCGGAGCGATTGTTGGAATCTAAGTGGGCAGGAAGAATAGTTCATTATGTGGAACCGGCGACTCGCCGGTTCGCAACAGGCCGGAGGCCGGTGCCACATTCGATGGATCATTCTGCATTTCAACTCAGGCGTCGTTGGCATAGGCATGGTGCGCGCATACAAACCGGCGATCGATTCGGATGTCGAATCGCGTAATTCCGATATCTTGGGGTTTCGTGCACGTCCGGGCGGGCGGAAAGAGATCGAGACAGTGCGGCCCCGTGATCGATTCTGTCGCAGATGGAGTACAATATCGTGACGATCGCGGGGGGCCTGCCAGGGCAAGTCGCGATTCCGACGAACGAAGGCTTCAAGTTGCATGGGGAAGGTGAGTGATGGGATGAAAGACTGTTCAAGCGCGTCGAGCGTGCGCGAGAATTACATCGTTTTTTCGCTGTCCGTTGCGATGCTGGCCTTGGCAGTGTCCGCCAGGACGATCACTGCTGCGCCGCCGGCCGGATTTTACGACTCCGTGGATACGACGACCGCCGCGACGTTGAGAAACTCGTTGCACGCCGTCATCGATGATCATACGCGATTTCCTTACACTTCCGGCTCGACGGATACGTGGGATATTCTCGAAGCGGCCCAGCAGGATCCGGCCAACTCCGGAAACATCATCGACGTCTATCGCAATCGCAGCCATACGAAGATCGGTGGCGGCGTCGGCCCCTACAATCGTGAACACTCGTGGCCGAAATCCTACGGATTTCCCGACGACAACGCAGACAATTACCCATACACCGACTGCTATCAGCTTTTCCTCTGCGACAGCGGCTACAACAGCAGTCGCAGCAATAAAGTGTTTCGCGATTGCGATGCCGGCTGCAGCGAAGAGACGACGGATACAAACAACGGGCAAGGCGGCGGCGCCGGAATCTATCCGGGTAACTCGAACTGGACTTCCGGATCTTTTACACAGGGGACCTGGGAAGTCTGGGGAGGCCGGCGCGGCGACATTGCCCGCGCCCAGTTCTACCTCGATGTGCGATACGAGGGCGGCACCCACGGCATCACCGGCTCGCCCGAGCCGGACTTGATTCTCACGGACAACGAAGCGCTGATCGATGCATCGAATACCGGGTCGAACGAATCAATCGCCTACATGGGAATGCTCTCGGTATTGCTCCAATGGCATCTTGAGGACCCGGTTGACGATTGGGAACGTAATCGGAATGACGTCGTGTTCGGCTACCAGGGAAACCGGAATCCGTTCATCGATCATCCCGAGTGGGTCGCGTGCCTCTTTGTGAACAACTGCAATGGCGGCGGCGGTGGACCCCCGTCAGCGCCGTCGAGTCTGAGCGCTGTTGCGGGTGACGGCATCGTAAGCCTGGATTGGGCCGACAACCCGGAGCCCGACCTGAGCGGATACCGTGTCTATCGTTCTACCGTTTCCGGCGGACCTTTCTCGCTTATCTCCGGCTCGCTCCTGACGAGCAGTGACTACATTGATACGTCCGTAACCAACGGCACGACGTATCACTATGTCGTCACGGCCATCAACGCGGATACGGAGGAATCGACGGACAGCAACGAAGTGAGCGCCACGCCGAACCCGATCGTCGGCAACCCGCCGGGGTTGCCATGGATCAATGAATTTCATTACGACAACAACGGTGGAGACACAGGCGAATTCGTCGAGATCGCAGGGGGGGCGGGAACTGATCTCGCGGGTTGGATCGTGTACGGATACAACGGCAACGGCGGCGTCGTTTACGATCAGATTGCCCTCTCGGGCGTCATTCCGGATCAGGGAGGCTGCATGGGTACGCTCAGCTTTGCGTTCAATGGCATGCAAAACGGCGCTCCCGACGGGCTCGCGCTCGTTGACCCACTTGACAACGTCATCCAGTTTATCAGTTACGAGGGCGTGCTCATCGCCAATAACGGGCCGGCATTGGGAATGTCGTCGACGGACATCGGCGTCAGCGAACAGCCGGCGCCGGCTGTTGGGCAATCGCTGCAGCTTACAGGTACTGGCTCGCAGTACGACGACTTCACCTGGGTTTCCCCGAGTTCCAATACGGAAGGCGATCCCAACACGAATCAGGTTCTAAACGGTTGCAGCGGCGACACGATGCCTCCGGCTGCGCCCGTGATGCTCGTCGCAAACGGCGGCGTTTCTCAGGTCGCCCTGGATTGGAATGACAACATTGAAGCCGATCTGGCAGGTTATAACGTCTACCGATCGACAAGTGCGGGCGGACCCTACACGCAAATCAATGGGCCGCTGATCATCCAGAGCGATTACACAGACGCGTTGGCACTCAATTGCACGACCTATTTCTATGTCGTGTCAGCTGCAGATGACAGCGGCAATGAGAGTGGAATCAGTAATGAAGCGTTTGATACACCGTCTTCATCCGGCGCTGCGGCGGAAGACTGCGACTCAAATGGCGTTCCCGATGACTGCCAGAGCGATGGCGACAATGATGGCGTAATCGACGCCTGCGACGGGTGCCCCGCCGATGTCGACAAGCAATCTCCGGGCGTCTGTGGCTGCGGCGTGTCGGATTCCGATTCGGACAACGACGGTACACCGGACTGCAACGACCTCGGCCCGCTGGATCCTGATAAGCAATCTCCGGGCG
>JAJDEC010000128.1 GCA_029259995.1 Phycisphaerae bacterium | reverse complement strand
GCGCGTTTCGTCGTTGTCGGCGATCGCGCCGGCGTGCTGCTGGTTGACGATCACTGCGCCGCGGCGGGCGTCGGAGACTTCAACACTGACGGCTGGCTGGATCTGCTCATTGGCCGCCAGCGAATCGATGTGCCGACCGACGCAGGCGTCGGATCGCTTCTGTTGCTGAATCAAGGGCCGAATGCCGACGGCGTCGTGACTTTCAGACGGCTCGATGCGGCCGAAACGGGCTTTGACACGCAGAGTCCTGCGATGTCATTCGGTGTCGGTGATCTGGACAGTGACGGTCATCTGGACTTCGTCGTCGGTCGCTATGATTTCGAAGCGGCCGGCTCCCTGCTCGTTCCGATCTACGAATCTCAACCCAATGAGCTCTGGCGATGCCGCGGCGTGCGTGATGACGGCGTACCGCAGTTCGAACGCGTGATAGAGGCGGGCATCGAGGGCACAGCGCAACACGGCTGGTCGCCGGACACAAGCGACGAGATGTTCGTCCCCGGAACGCTCGCGCTGTATTTCAGCGATGTCGACGGCGATGGCCGGCTCGATCTTTTCGACTGTCATGATATTCCCGGCGGGATCGACTATTTCCACAACGACGGCGACATGCGATTTTCGGCGAGGCAGGCGGATGTGCTCAACAAGCATGGCGGCTGGATGGGCATCAGCGGCGGAGATTTCGATGTTGACGGCGACATCGACTACTTCGTGACCAATGTCGGCAGCGATTTTCCGTCGTCCTTCCTCCCCAATACCGTGGGAAACGCGCACAACGCGGAGAACGGCGCCTACTTTCACAAGCTCCTGCGAAACGACAATGGAACATTATCTGATGTCACGAGCGAGACGATCGTGGAATCGTCGCCGGTTCTACCGCCTTGGAACATGAAGTCGGGAGAGAATCTGGAGCGATTTGAGTTCGGATTCGGAACGACATGGTTCGACGCCGACAATCGCGGTCTGCTGGATCTCTATTGGGCCGGCGATCTGATGTCGATTCTGACACCGACGTTGTATCTCAATTCGCACGGCATGGGGCGATACCTGAGGAATCAGGGAGACGGATCGTTTGGTGAACAAACGGCCGAACGCGGTCTGTTCAATATTCCTGCCGGCCGGCGACTTGCATTCGGTCAACAGGAGGCGGGGCGCGCCGTCGCTGCGGCGGATCTGAACGGGGACGGTTTTCAGGATATCGTGATCGCGAACGGCGCCGTCTTCAGCGGGCCGGATCCGCGACTGCGAATCCTGTTGAATCCCGTCGCAACGAACAGTCACTGGTTGACGATTCGGCTTGTCGGAACGGAGAGCAATCGATTCGGGATCGGCGCTCGCGTAACGCTGAGGTATTCGGAGCACGTGCGGGTTCGCGAAGTGCTCACGACGAACAGCGCGTTTCTTGGTGTTCATCCGGAGGCACACATCGGCCTGGGTCAGACGGCGTCGATCGAAAGTGTCGAAGTTCGCTGGCCTTCCGGAAAGACGACGACGATCGACGCCCCGAGTGTCGATCAGGTGCTGATTATCAACGAATAGAGAGGCCATTTGGCATGAGTGGATCGAATCAGAAATCAGCATCCCGCCATGTGTCGACGCGGGAAGGCTACGACACGTGGGCGGCGATTTATGATGCGGATGACAATCCGCTCGTGAAACTGGAGGAGCCCGTCGTACAAGGCCTTTTGGGCGACGTCGCAGGATTGCGAATTCTCGATCTCGGATGCGGAACCGGGCGGCATTCGATTCCACTTGCAAATGCGGGCGCTGATGTCACTGCCATGGATTTCTCAGAGGGCATGCTGGCGAGGGCTCAGGCAAAGTCGGGGGGACGCATCGAGTTTGTGAGTGGCGATCTGCACAAGCGATTGCCGTTCGAGGACGCGTCTTTCGATCGCGTCATCTGCTGCCTCGTCTTCGATCACATTCGCGATGTCGTTCATGTGTTGTCTGAAATGCGGCGCGTGTGTCGACCAGACGGCGAAATCCTTGTGAGTGTCATGCATCCGGCGATGATGCTGACGGGTGTACAGGCGAGGTTTACGGACGAGGCCACGGGCGAGAAAGTGTTGCTGGCGAGCGAGCGAAACCAGGTTTCGGATTACGTCAATGCATCGCTCGCCGTCGGGCTTCGAATCAGAAACATGTCGGAGCATTTCGTGGATGATGCACTGATTGCCAGATCGCCGCGCGCCGAGAAATATCGCGGCTGGCCTTTGCTGTTGACGATAGCGCTTTTGGGTGAGGCGAGTTAGTTTGCCCGGCAGAAGCGTCAGCGATTCTCCGCAGAGAGTGTGGCGCCGGCCTTTCTGCATCGATCGACTTCCGATTGAAGTTGGTCAAGAACCGGAAGTTCGTGCTCGGCAAGTGAGTTTTTTTCATTCAGGGACAAGAGGATATTCTTGAACCGTAGGAAATCCGCGGCGGCGTTCTCATATGCTTCCGTACGCTGCGAAACGGGTTTGGATTCATCATCCGCCGTATTTAGGAACAGATCGCCGCGCAAACCGAGCATCATTGCGATGTCGCGCTGCACGCCGAAATTGTCAGACTCGTGAGAGGCGACGAATTCGAATGCCTCCAAAGCGGCGCCGGCCGATCGGATCGCAGGTTTGATGTCGTTCATTTCATAAAGCGTACTTGAAATATGTTGATGGCTGCGACCGACTTCTCGTCGGAGTTCCGTGTTAGTCGGATCGGCTGCGCTGATTGCTTCGGCCATCGCCAATCCTGCTCGAAATTCCGTCAACGCCTCGTCGTATCGACCGAGTCCGGACAATGCGCGGGCGACGTTGTTCCGGCTCACCATCAAATCGTGCCTGGCGAGTGCGTTCCTGGGATCGATGTTGAGAAGCCTCCCGGCGATCGATTGGGTTTCTCGATATTGTGTGAGCGCCCCTTCGAGATCCTCGGACATGAGCCGCGATTCCGCCTTGAAGTCGGACGCGATGGCGAGATCGCGCAGAAACGTCGCGTTGTCCGGTTCCGCCTTCACTGCAACTTGCAGGAGCTGGATGGATCGATCGACTTTCGGGGCCCAATCCGTCGGCGGCTGATCCGTGTTGATGGCGGCTCGCGCCTGTTTCAGGAGCACAACCGCCAGATCGCGCCGATCATAGAGATTGTCGGGCGATTGCGCGATGAGGCGCTCGCCGATGGCCTTCGACTGGGCATAGAGTGCATCGGCCTGATCGAAACGCCATTTCGAGGCATGCACGTCACCGATCTTGGTAAGGATCTTTCGCAGATCACGCTGAAACGCGGCGTCGGCGGTCGACTTGTCATCGAGCTGTTTGAAGACATCGGCCGCCGCTTCGTATTCTTTCAGCGCGTCGTCGTGACTGGCTTGGATGAAATGCATGTCGCCGAGTCGGATTGTCGCTTCGTAGGCGGCGCGAATCGCGCTCGGGTCGTCGGGTGCCCGTTTTCGCCACGTTTCCGCTAGTTGCCGCGCTTTCTGGAAGCTCAGGATGGCGCCCTGTGTATCTCCGAGATTGGCATGGCCGTGCCCGCCCTGCACATCGCCGACTTTGAGATATCCCATCGCCAGATCACGGAGCAGTGTCGGATCGTCATTGGATTCGTCTGCGAGTTTTCCCAGATACATCAGTGCGCGAGAGACGACGAACTCCCGGGCCGGCGTCGAGCCGGGCAGATCGTGAATTTCATCCTGAAACTCGAATAGGAATGACTCGGCCATCTCTCGGATCTGGTCGAATCGTCGATTGGCACGGGACTCGGCATCGATCGCGCGATCGCGCTGCACGGCGGTCCGCTTTGCTTCGTCGTGAAGTTCCCGATTGAGTTCTCGCTCCTTGCCGTACCCGACGGTGATGGCCGTGCCCCAGCTGACAAGCAAGAGAACGAATGCGACGGCAATCACGGCGGCACCGCGATGCCGATGGATCGTCTTTCGAAGGACATATAACGTGCTGTCGCGGCGGGCCTCGATGGGTTCATTTTCCAGGTAGTGCCGCACATCGCGAGCGAGATCGAGAGCTGTTTGGTATCGACGATCCTTCTCCTTTGACAGTGCTTTCAGAACGATTGTCTCCAGATCGTCGTCAACAGGGCACGCAGTGCGCCGGCTGGAGCGCGCCGCCCCAGTCGATGTGAAAATGCCGCTTTCCGCCGTCCAGGCGCGGCTTGGTCGTTGCGGCGTCGTTTCCTTGATATGCCTCAGTACATCAGGGAGATTGCCGTCCACGGGATACGGATACGCCCCAGTCAGCAATTCGTACAGGATGATCCCGAGGGAATAGACATCCGTTCGAATATCAATGTCTTCGGGACTGCCGCGCGTTTGTTCGGGGGACATGTAGGGAAGCGTGCCCAGAATCTGCCCCGTCATCGAAACGAGTAATTCCGTCGATCCCGCGGGGCGGGCCAGACCGAAGTCGAGCACCTTGGGAGCGCCGTCCGCTTCCACGACGACATTCGACGGCTTGAGATCTCGATGGATAACGCCGCGTTGATGTGCGTAATGCACGGCTTCGCAGATTTGAGCGAACAGTTCGAGCGCGTTCCGCGGTTCGGGCCGATTCTCGGCAATCCACACATCAAGCGGCTGGCCGTCGATCAGATCCATGATGCAGTATTGGCGGCCGTCGCGCGTGCGGCCGGAATCATAGACGGCGACGATGCCCGGATGCTTTAATCCCGCGACGATCTCGATCTCGCGCTCGAATCGTCGTTCCGCCTCGGGCGATGCGAACCGGCCGGCAAGCAGTAACTTGACGGCGACGTGGCGATTTGTCGATTGTTGAATGGCCTCGAAGATGGCGCCCTGGCCGCCGCGATGAATCTCGGAAATGATCTCGTATCCCGCGATTTGATCCGTGACGGAAGACTCATCTGTTTGCGTGCGCGTCCGTCGAACGGCGCCGGCGTCCAGATCGTGCTCCTCGACTTGATCGAATTCGACGCCGGAAATGTCCAGCGCCTTCAGATGTGCGACGAGCTTGACGTAGCGATCATCGCTTACGGGTTCCTTCTCCGCGCAGGCGGCGCATTCGTCGACATGACGCCACAGCCGCGACTCTTCGGCCGGCGAGAGCGCGCCCGCGAAGAGCCGCTCCAGCTGCTCCAGGGGAGGGCAATCGTTCATGGCCTCAGCTCTCTTCGCCGGTCAGCGCGGCCATCTTCTCGGCGAGTTTCTTCGTAAGCCGATATTTGCTCTTGTGGACCTGATTCGCATTGAGGCCGTGTTCGGCGCAGATTTCCTCGACGGGGCGTTCGCGAATCACATAGTCGACGAACGCATTGAATGTCTTCTCCTCGACTTCCCGACTGACGAGCTTCAAGGCGTGCTTGAGATGCTCGTCCATCCAGATTCTCTCGAAAATTGCTTCCGGATCGTCGTCCGTATTCGCCTTCACGGACGCGAATTCGCCCGTCATGGCGATGCGTTCCTTGCGTTTTCGAATCAGGTTGCGAATGCGATTGTTGACCAGTGTCTTCAGCCAGCCCTTGAATCGGCCTTTTGACGGGTCGTATTCGAATTGATCGATGTGTTGGTGGATCGCCGTCATGCAGTGCTGCACGACGTCTTCGGCCTCTGTCGCGTCGGCACCGTAGGTCAACGCAAATCGGCGCAGCATCGGCCGGTAGACGGCGTCGAATTCTCGCCAGGCGTCGCCGTCCTCCCGATCCTTGATGCGCAGCAGCAATGAGACCCGCGTGGTATCCATGAACGTGATCGACTCCCACGTATGTGGGCATTATACCACGCAATATGTCAAGAATGCAGGTCATCATGGCTCGCATCGCGAGAGGGATTGCCGGATCTATCATCCGTACCCGCGAACCGGCCCAATCTGCCCTCGTTTCATGGACTTTTCCGGGCCATGTCCGATTTTCACGCCTGTCGAGTCAAAGCCATCCGGGATATGGCGTCCTCATCGCCCGCCCGGTAACCCATCGGTCATGGTTGTCGGGCGCAGCGCCGACAAATGGTCGACGGACGCGAGGATGCGTCGATCGACGCAGGCCGTTTCTGCCGGATCATTCCGACAGGGAGAAATGAGCATTCGAGCACAGATCGATCAATTGCCTTGTAGCACTTCGGCAATGCGTTGGGCGGCGATTTGGTTTCCGATCGCGCTCAAGTGATTGCAGTTGAAGTAGTTCGCAAGATCGGCGCGAAGCGTTGCATCAAGTGCGGCGATATCGATGAGCGTGGCGCCTTCGGCCGCCGCGACGTCGCGAATGCGTTGATTCAACTTCTCGATGTAGTCGTTGGCGACGGCGGCCTGCAACGGGAAAATGACGTCGAGCGGCGTCGCCGCGCAGTCGAAGATTTCCTCAGGAATGAAGTAAAACGTCGCGAGATAGACGTTGAGTCCTGATGACTTCCCGGCATTGATGGCGGCGCGGAGGTTTGCGTCGACAGTTTCCAGTAGCGCCTGCAGCTCCGTGTTGAACAGATAAAGCCCGCTGTTCGGAGAAATCGCGATCAACGGATCATGGGCCTGGATGAAGTCGATCACGTCGTTTCCGCCCTGCCAGTAGATCAGCGTGTCTGCATTTGGGAAGTATTCCGCGTCCAGCAGGCTTTGCAGACGGGGCACGCCGTCTGTGGTTGTCTCGCCGCCGAGACCTTCGTTGGCGAATGCGTTCGCCGGTTCGCTCAGGAGATCCGGCAGGTAGTCAACGTATTGCATCGTCGACGGACCTGCCGTTGTCGAACTACCGAAAGCAATGATGCGCACGTTGGGATCTGGCAATCGCAGGTTGAATCCGCCGCTGCAGTCCGCCGCGCCAAGAACCGGCAGCGCGAAGAGAATCCAGAGGATTGAACCGCGATGGCGTCGCCTGAAACGTCCTGTCTGGTTCTTCATATTGCGTTTCCTCAGTCTGTCGCGCCCTGTTATCTCAATCGGCACGCTGAATGGTAGTCAACGTTGCGCAACGCGTCATGTGTTCCGGGGGAAATTGCGCACATCCGGCAATGTCCGATCGCGGCAGAATCCGATGTGCGCCGTCGTGGCCGATAGTTTCCGTGGCCCTGACGCGTAAAGCAGACAATCGAATCCGATCCGCCCCCAATTCAACCGCGCACTCGCCTATCGGCACGAACCGTGTCTATTGAATGCTGTCTCGCCGTGCCAAGCCGAATTGACGTTGCCTGTGTGCGTCTGATTCGTCAAACATTGTAAACGGAGTCTATGGCCGCAGAACCGATCGACAACGCGCTGGACCGACTACGTCACGAAGCGACGGCCTTCGCTGAAAGTGATTACGTCTTGCGTCACTGGAACTTCTCCGCGTCGTCGCGCGGCTTCGTGTGGGTATCGCCGATCGGAGAATCCGCCTCCGTCGAATCGCTGGCGGGATTCCTGTCGCTGTTCATTCGATGCTGTGACGACGATTTCCCGATGGGCGTGTTGTTCGATTTCAGCAAGTCGCGCGTCGTGGGTGAGGACTGGACCGCCGCATTCTCTTTGATCCAGGATTTCGCCAGTCGAATCCACGCGAGATATCGCGTGATTCGCGCCGGCGATCGACGTGCGAAAGCGGCGCTCGTGTATCACGAATCTCGAACGAGGGAATTGCGGGCGGCGCGGCGTCGCGCGAAGAAAACGGGATCCCCATGTATTGATGACGCCGAATCGCAGTTCGACTAGTACCTTCGGGGCTCGCTGATGTCCACCATCGATTGCATCTGCGGACGAAGAAACGGAATGAGATTTCGAATCGCTTCGTGCAACGAAGGCGTCCCGCGCACGCGCAGTGTTGATCCGTCGCGGCGAACATGAATCCGCTGTTTGGCGTGATTCAACGCCGATTCCAGTGCGGCCGCCTGGTCCGATGGCAGCTGATACGTCTCAAGCGATTTTCCTTTGAAGTGGTGACGCTCCAAACGCAATTCGTCGACGAATCGATCAATGGCGGCGATCTCGTCGGTGGTCCCTTTGACTCTGAGGTAGTCGTCATCGAGTCGCGTAACGACGATGGGGACGTGGCTCGGACGAAGCAGCGCGAAGACGGCGTCCGCGAGATCGTTGTCGACGCGATAGGATCTTGCCGTTTTCGTTTGCGGAACCGGCGTGTTGTTTTGCGCGGGCAAGGCAATCGCGTCGTGTGACACGTGAACACGAGGCGTATGCTGGCGACGGCTCGGCGGAACCACGACCCAGAACCAGCCCATGCCCATCAAGAGGACGATTGCAATCCACATGAGGCGGCGCCCGGAGCGGGGTTTGCCCGGGATTGCGGGCGTCGGTAATTCCGGCGCGCTCGCCGAAACTGCCGTCGGGGCCGCGATCGGCGGCGCTTCAATTGGCGCCCCGCATTGCGCGCAATACTGCGCCCATTCGGTATTGGCGTGTCGGCAACTCTGGCAATGTCGCGTCATGTCACCGTTCCTCGCGTCTCGACGTTCAGTAGGCCAGACACGATCGGCATGCAATGTGTTGGGTGCATTGTCTGCAGAAAGTCTAGCACAAAACACCGGCAGTTTTCCGGGCATCGGTCCAGGTCCCGATTTCCGCACCGCGGATTCAAGGCTCGGCCCCAGACCGTCAAGGGCTCAGCGATCGTCCGGCGACATGTCGTCGTCGAACGGCCTGGACGACACATCCTCGATATCCGGTGGCGCGGGTTGCACGACGATGGTACTCGCCATGATGTCGCCGAGTCGTTGCTTATTGACACTGAACATCGCCATCAGCATGAATGTGACGAGGATGCCGGATGGTCCCAGGCCGACGATCAGGATCCGAATGATGTTTCGAACGAGAATCTGCCGGCCCGTCGGTGCCGAACCGTCTGCGCTGAGAACGCGGCAATTCATGATGCGCTTGCCGAGTGTCGTGTGTCTGAAGCTTTCCAGCAGCAGGCACCAGCCGCCGTAGATTGCGATGGCGAGAAGGCGTATTTTTTCCATTTTCGCGGCCACGGCGGCGTCGGGGGCGATCGATTCTGACGCTGACTGGATCGCCATCTGAAACACGGGCCTCAGTGTGTCTCCGTATATCAGGTAAGTGATCATCAGTGCCGGGCTCAAGTCGATCAGCGTCGCGACGAATCGGCGCCAAATGGACGCGAGGATGTATCCCTTGGGCACGGCAGCCGGCGTCTGAATCTGTTGTTGTCGAGTGATAAGGACAATTGAGATAACGAGCAGCAGAACGACCGTCTCAATCAGACTGCGCCATCCCTGTTGCTCCGAGCCATCCGTCGGTACGGCGTTCGAAAGCGTCGACAGTCGAATCGTCGGCGAGGCGCTGATGTCGCTCCATCCGAATCGGATCTTGTCGTCTTCCAGAAAGGCGATTGCAAGACGATCGCCGGCGAATGCCGCTTCGATGTGATCCCGCGGGACCGAAAGCTGCTTGCTGCCGGGCCGGATCGGATTGGAAATCGTCCATTTTCCGACAGCCGGCTGGGCAAGCGACAAAGTGACTTGATCTGATTTTGCCGCCGGACTTGCGATCAGGAGCACAGGCCCCGTTCGTGTCGAACCAGCCCAGAAGCGATCGATGTCGTTTCGCGAAACTGCCGTTGACCGATCGCTCCACGTGTCGTCAGATCGCGATGCGAAGTCAATTCGACCGGCCGACCTGTCGTGCCAGAAAACATGCAGCGAACCGTCGCGCGCGGCGATGCGATAATTCTCGTAGCCGGCGATGAATGGCGGAACATGGATGGAAGTCCAGAATCCGCGCTCCAGTCGAAGCAGGACGAGACTGTCCGCTGACAATGTCGGTCGAGAAGTTGCAGCGTCCTTGACGGGCCGACTCGCAGCCTGCGAGGTTGCCTCGCGCACGGCGGTCTCGTCAACGAGAAACCAGGACACATCCCTGGATGCGTCGCCGGCGAACGCGAGCGGGTATTGGGCGGATTGTGAGTTGTAAAGCGCATCCGTCGCTGGCAGTCGCGTCGTTTCATATCGACAAAGGGATAAATCGGCAAACAGTACTCGAAGTGCCGACTTGTCGGACGCGGCGACGATCGGATCGCCCGTGACGGGGGGCAGATATCGCGACGGCTCGGGAAACGCCGGCGCCGATCCCTTATCGTCAAAGGCCGCAAACCAGAAGCGGACTTCGGGCAGCTTGTCGCCGTCGGCCTTTGACGCCGCGACCACCCAGACACGTTCGTCCGATCCCGCGATGCGCAGTTGATTGGGCGCCCAGTCGGCCGCCGCCGGCGATTGCGCCGTCACGATCGCGCACAGCGCGACGAGGAGACACGGCAGACGCCGGACGGACGGATGAAAATTCTCGAGCGATTCCTGTCTCACGGCGCCTCCGGCGATTGCGCCGATGCATCGTTCGTATCGACGCCGACCTCCTCATCAGCCCCGTAATACGGATCGCTTGCGGCGTCGTATCTCGGATCGACAGAGTCATAGAAGGGCGTTCCGTCATCATTCCAACCCGTCGGCTCGACGGCAGAGCGGGCGGGATTTCCGGGTCGATCACACGCGGCGTCGACCTGGCTCATGTTGGCGAAAACACCCGCAGGCAGCGGTGGCGAATCGATGGGGCGGGCAAATGCGTTTGCCTTGATCTTGCTTTCGTCGAAATTCTTGAAGCTGCCGACTTTCAGGCTGAGCTTGTTCTTATCCAACGGCCAGATCACGCTGACTTTGTGCGCGATCAGGGGGCCGCCTTCCCACGCGGCTTTGAAATCGTCCAAGGACGCCGTCATCGCCTTGCGACCAAATTCGTCATAGAAGATGACGACATTCACGAGATAAGGCGGTTCGCGCATCACGCGATATTCCTGCGTCAACTGATAAGCGCCGTCTTCATTCTGACGGCCGTAATGCAGCAGATCGGAATGCTTCCCCGACTTGCGCAGCGGACCGATCATGTCGCGCGGCAGACCGATGCCCATGGCGGCGACGAGCTCGCTCGGGTTCACGAAGACATCATCTGCACACGCCTTGCCGGCGTGTTCGTGGCGGCCCCACCACATCTGGGACAGCTCCGGCTCGATCCATGCCCAGTATTCCGTTTCGTTGGAGCCGACCTGCATGACGTTGTCGCCGATGCCGGGGCGAAGGTTGATGAGCAAATTGCGAGGCCGCTGGAAAAGCATTGTGCCTTCGAGGTTGTACGTGTGTTCGTCGCCTTTCCTGTCGTTGATGTGGGCGACAACGGCGACATTGGACGACCAGAGCGCGCGATTCAGCTTGGCTTCGTTGGCGCGGATCGTGTCCAGGATTTCCTGATCTGTTCGTGCGCGTTCAATCCGTGGTTCGGGCCCCGTGATAATCGGCGGCTCGGGCGGCTGCGGACATCCGACGACGAAGGCCAGCAGGAAGAACATGGCGAGCGCGTAGAATCGTGTTTGTCGCATCATCATGAGTGCGCCTCTTCGCGAATCTCATCCGTCGAGTCCGTCGGCTCGATTTCCGTCGCGGCGGCGTCCGTCGAATCTGACGGAGACTCGCTGACTCCAGTCTCGTCGATCGATTCACTCTCTGCGTCGTCCGAATCGTCAGCGAAGTCCGCGTGAAGCACGGAGCCAAGCTGGCTCGTGACTTCGCCGATTTCGTCTTCGCTGAGTCCCGGATTATAGACTTCGTGGCGCTTGCGATCGCCGATCTGCCGCATGATCCAGAGTTCGCCATCGCCTTCGCGTCGGCTGTTCTCATAGCGGAGGATTCGCTTGCGCAGCAGAATCAGCGCCAGAACGAATCGAAATCGCTGCTTGGCGGGCTCCGTCGTCGCTTCCAGCCGATTGAAAAAAGTCTGGAGCACGGCATCGTCGACAAATGTCTTTCGAGGCGCTTCTTTTCTCGGCATGCGTGTCTTGAAATGGCAGACGGAATCGTCCGGCGCGCCTTCCCAGGCGTCTGTCGAATAGTCGCGCCGCTCGAACCCCGTATCCGTCTCCAGAATGACGCTGTAGAAGGATTCGTCTTCCGAGAAGACATGTCCCGTCTTGAAGCATGTTCCCGAAGTTCGCGATACGTCGTAGTCGCTCATCCCTGATTCCAATGCAGCGGCGCGAGGCCGCCAGTGATCGAGAATTCCATGCGGATCATACGCCTGTGGCATGCAATCCGTTCAATTCCGTAGCGTACCCCAGAAGTCGCGACGGGGCCAGAATCCCGGGCGGTCACAATGGGCGTATCCCATCGCATTTGCGCGATCGAACGTCAAAAGAAAAGCCCGCTGCGGGGCTGCAGCGGGCGATCTGATTTCTATGATTCAGCGACTGTCCACGCACGGACAGGCGCAATGTGTCGTCGTTATGATTTTGCGAACTTCGATGGATCCAATCCGCCGAGACCTTGATCCCAGTCGATTGTCAGACCGCCGCGGCGCTTCTTGTTTCGGCGTTTTTCGGCGGCGGCGCGTTCCTGCGCAATGGCGGCCAATTCCTCCGGCGTCGGTTCCGGCGGCGGTTCCTTCAGCGACAGGCCGATTCGATTGTTCTCTGTATCGATCTTGACGACGCGGGCCTCGACTTCGGCGCCGACTTTGACGACATCCTCGACGCGGTTCACGCGTCGATCCGACAGTTCCGAGATGTGGATCAGGGCGTCAACGCCGTCTTCGAGATTGACGAAGGCCCCGAAATCCGTCGTTCGGACGACTTTGCCTTTGACTTTCGTGTCCACGGGATACTTCGACGCGACAGCTGACCAGGGATCGTCCGACAATGCCTTGAGGCTGATCGAGATGCGCTGCTTTTCGGGTTCGCAACTGAGGACCTTCGCCTCGATCACGTCGCCTTCATTGACGATTTCCTTGGGGGCACGGACTCGCTTGGTCCAGCTCATCTCGCTGATTGGAAGCAGGGCGTCGAGCCCCGGCTCGAGTTCCACAAAGGCCCCGAAATTCGTCAGTCGTACGACACGACCGCTGATCTTGGTTCCTTCGGGATACTTCTCGCCAGCCTTTTCCCAGGGATGTGCCTTGAGTTGCTTGAGGCTCAGCGAGACTTTGCCTTTTTCCTTGTTGATCTTCGTGACTTTGACTTCGACTTCGTCGCCGACGCTCACGACTTCATCCGGCTTGTTGATTCGGCCCCAGCTCATGTCGCTGATGTGCAACAGTCCGTCGACGCCGCCGATGTCGACAAAAGCGCCGAAGTCCATCAGTGTCTTGACTTTGCCCTTGCGTGTCTCGCCGACCTGGAGTTCCTCGAATGCCTTCTCCTTGCGGCTCTTGTCCTCGCGTTCCAGGATGCGGCGTCGCGACAGGACAATGTTCTCCTCCGCAAGATCAAATTTCGTGACTTCGGCCTGGATCGTCTTTCCGATCAAGTCGGAAATGTCCTTGCGGAATCCCAACTCGACCTGGCTTGCCGGAATGAACGCCCGCAAGCCCTCGATCATGATTTCAAGCCCGCCGCGGTTCATGCCTGTGACAGGACCTTCAAGGATCATGCCGACTTCCATCGTGCGAAGGATCTTCTGCTGCTTGGCTTTCTTGTGCGAAACGTTGATGAGACCGCCGGCCTTGTCTTCGCCGAGGACCAGCACTTCGATCGTGTCACCCACCGCGTAATGCGCGTCACTCTGGAATTCGCTCCTCGACAGAACGCCCAGCATCTTCGCCCCGAAATCCACGAGCACGTCTTCACTGCCGATGTTGGCGATGCGCGCCTGGACGAGTTCGCCGGCCGGCGCGCCCTCACCGGTCGGATCGGATGCCGCCGGGGCTGAAGCCGCTTCCTGGTCGACGCCCGTCATCGCTTCGTCCACGGCGCGATCCAGCTCGGAATCCGCGTCGTTGACGGATGCGGCCATGTCGGCCGGACTCATTCGTTGCGGTTGCTTCGGCGGCGGAGTACGGACCGGCGCGCTGGGCGCTGCCGCTTGTGTCGGCAGCGGACCAGAGCTTTCCGATGCGGCGATCGCTGGCGAAGTCGATGCCGACGAAGGACTCGTCGGGGCGACGGCCTCTGCAGGCGTCGTCACATTGTCGACAGGCGTTGTTGTGGTTTCGTTCTTCGTGTCCGCCGGATTGGAGTTGGGTTCCATCGCCAAAGTCTCACATGATTCCGAGTAACCAACGGGCGCAACCGACAAAGGGTGCGCCCTCGCGATGCCGGAAACGCGGGTCACGCGCCGCGTTGCCTGCAACCATTGGGATAAGTCAAACTAGATTCGTTGTGCCGGAGTCTTGATCGGCGGTCCATCAGACGAGAGAACCGGACCCCGGGTTTTCATTCGTTTACTCTTGTGATCGTGAAGCATTTCTTTCGACAGCGATCCGTCGATCCTGTGATTTCACGTTACTGGAATCGACTCCCAATGTCGAGCCCGACTTGCTGTCCGGCGCATAAATGTCGTATTCGGAATGTTCGAATCGCCGATGACGATTCCGCGCCGACTCGCGAGGTTTGCTCGGCGCCGATGGCGATCGGGATCTGCTCGGAAAGCTCGCGTTGATTCAGTGAAATCCCACACGAATTCCGACCGGCACGCACGTCGGCGTCACGATGGCAGATCGAATTGCCATACGTCTCGCGATCAATTGAAAACGCCCGACGCCGGGGCTCCGGAATCGGGCGTTGTTTTGCGTTTCATTATCGGCCGATGCGGCTCAGGCAGACTCCTGCATCGTCAGACGGATCGGGCAATTTCGATCAAAAGTCCTCGGGAATCTGAAGCTTGCCATCCTTGTCCAGGAAGCCCTCGAGCTTTCGAGCCCGGACCGGATGCTGAAGCTTTCGGATCGCCTTGGCTTCAACCTGTCGGACGCGCTCGCGCGTGACCTTGAAGATCTTGCCAACTTCCTCGAGCGTGTACGTGTAGCCGTCGCCGATTCCGTAGCGAAGCTTGATGATCTCGCGCTCGCGATACGTCAGGCTCTTGAGTACCTGCTCGATGCGATCCTTGAGCATCTCGTTGCTTGCCGTCGAAACGGGGCTCTCGGCCGATCCGTCCTCGATGAAATCGCCGAAGTAGGAGTCTTCGCCTTCGCCGACGGGGCGATCGAGCGAGATCGGATGCCGGCTGATTTTCATCACGCGGCGGACTTCGCCCAGCGGCATCTTGGCCCGCTTGGCGATTTCTTCCATCGTGGCTTCGCGACCCAGCTCCTGCAACAGCTCTCGTGAGATATTGCGCAGGCGGCTCATCGTCTCGATCATGTGGACCGGGATGCGAATCGTCCGTGCGTGATCCGCAATTGCCCGCGTGATCGCCTGGCGAATCCACCACGTTGCGTAGGTGCTGAACTTGTAGCCGCGCTTGTACTCGTACTTATCGACGGCGCGCATCAGGCCCGTATTGCCTTCCTGAATGATGTCGAGGAAGGGCAATCCGCGATTGCGATACTTCTTGGCAATCGACACGACGAGACGAAGGTTTCCGCCGGACAGCTTGCGCTTGGCGTCCTCGTATTCGGCATAGACTTTGCGAATCCGGCGAACACGATCGCGGAGCATCTCGGGCGTTTCCAGGACCAGGTCCTGCAAACCCGCGAGTTCGTCGCGCATGGCTTCGACTTCATCCAGCGGCATCGACGCCAGACGACGCTCGTTGCCGAGCAGCTTCTGAAGCTCTGTCATCTTGTCGGCCAGCGCGTACAGCTTGCGCATCAACGGCGTGACTTTGCTCGTTCGCAAAGCCAGCTCTTCGAAGAGCCGTACGGCCTTGCGGCGACGCGAGTTGATGCGTCGCCACGTTTCACAATGTGCGGCCTTGTCTTCGGCGCCTTCCAGCGTGAGCCAGTCTTCCTGGTTCAGGTCCATCAGCTTCCGGGCCGTCGTCAGGTTGTACGGCAGGCGCGTCAGGACCGTCTGCTTGGCCTGGTTTTCGCCGCTGGAGATCTTCATCGTGCGATCGAACGGCAAAGTTCCGTCGTTCACACCCTGAAGCAGATCCGCTGCGGCCGACAGGCTGCAATCCGATTCGAGCACCATTCGGCGAAAGGCGGTTCGCGTCAGTTCGATCTTCTTCGCGAGGGCGATTTCCTCGGCCCGCGTGAGCAGCGGAATTTCACCCATCTGGGTGAGATACATGCGCACGGGATCGTCGATTCGCCGGCTCGGCGATTCGATTGGGTAATCATCCTCCGGAGCATCCGCGACAATGGGGCTGAGGTTTTTCTTCTTGGCGCTTTGATCCTCGCCGAACGAGAGCTTCTGGGCCTCGGCCTCGTCGATCATGTCGATACCGAGATCCTCGACGCGATGCAGGATCGCTTCCAGTCGATCCGGCAACACGGCCTCATCCGGCAGCGCTTCATTAAGCTCTTCCCACGTCAGGTATCCGCGGGCCTTCCCTTTTTCAATCAATTCACTGACGCTCAGTTCGACGGGATCGTGCGGCTCTTCGATACGACCGCCCGCGACTGAGTTCATGGATTGTTTGCTGACTGCTTGCGACATTCGTTGCGACTCCAACTCTTGTGGACGTCAATTGCATCGAGTACTGACCGAATGGGGGCACCGGGGCCGGCTCGTTCGCCGATGGTGGTTGATACGCAACACGGCCCGCGCGCGACGTCTCTCGCGCAGCTTTCATCGGTACAATGCCTTCGTGTTATTTCTCAGATGCGATTCGACTGACTCCTCTGCCTGACTGCCTTTTTAGTTCGTCCCTATTTTTCCACTATTGCGTCCGCCGAGCATCTCCACTCGGTTTTGCTGCACGCGGATCGGCGCCCTGATTTATTGGGGCCGCCAGATGCCTTCGTGCGACAAAATGACTCGTACTCCGCGCTTTCTTGATGATCTCTTCGAGTTGCGTTTTCCCGATGTCATCCGGCGACGCGGCGCCATTTTCCAATTCACTCTCATTAAAGCCGGGCCTTGCGCCGCCATCCCTGATTGCGGAAAACGAAGCACTCACCCACTGCTGCGCATCGACATGGCGCAGACGATCGACGGCGCCGAGCACCGTCGCATCAAAGTTGCCTCGCTGTGCGCCGGCAAACAACAAGTCCGTAATTCGACTCGACATGTCCGTATCGTCGAATCCTGCAATCAGTCGGTTCAGATCGAATCCGGCGTCGGATTCAACCATATCGACAAAGGTCTCCGCCACGCGTCGATCCATCGGGTCGTGAATCCGGGCGGGATCGAACACCTCAGCAACAAGCGTAAAACGGTCCGGCTCATTCACGAGCACGGACAAAATTTCTCGCAACGCCGCCTGCTCGCCGTTTCTTAAAGGCGTCAAACGCGTCATGGTTCCCCGATCGGCCGCAGGGCCGCTGGCGCGCTGGCGCCGCGCGACGATGCGCAATTGCCGCTCCACCTGATCCGTTGTCAGGCTCAGCAACTTTCCGACCTGATTAAGTATGAACCCCCTCTGGATGGGATCGATCGACTGCTCGCTCACTGCGGCAGCCACAAAGCCGAGAAACTCCTCGACGGCTCGCCTTCGATCTCCATCGCTCGCAGCATCCTGACAACGCTGCGTCACTTGATTCCATTTGAATTCTAGCGCGGGCCTGGACGAGGTCAAAACCTCTTCAAACATTGCTGCGCCTTGATTTACGATCACGTCGGCCGGGTCCATTCCTTCTGGGACCTGGGCGATACGAACGTCGATTTTTTGCGACATTGTGACGCCGATCGCCCGATCCGCCGCTTTGAGACCCGCCGCGTCCGCATCAAAAACGAGCACCACAGAATCCACGTACTGAAGCAGCATGCGCCCATGATCGGACGTCATTGCCGTTCCCAGTGTGGCGATCACATCCCGGAATCCCGCCTGATGGCACAGAATGCAATCCAGATACCCTTCGGTAATGATCGCTCGCCGCGTCTCCCGCCAGGATTCTCGGGCCTCCCGCAGGCCGTACAGCGAACGACTCTTGTCGAAAAGGGCCGTTTGCGGTGAATTCAGATACTTGGCCGGATCATCGTCCAGTGCCCGGCCGCCGAATCCGATAACGCGCCCAAGCGCATCGGTGATCGGAAACATGAGCCGATTCCGGAACGCGTCATAGGTACCGCGATCCGATCGCTTGATCAGGCCGGCCGCATCCAGCAGGGGCTCGGTAATTCCGGCTTTTCGGGCTGCATCCAGCAGGTGATTCCAGCCAGCGGGAGCGAACCCGATGCAGAACGCGTCGCAGGACTCCGCCGAGATTCCGCGTTTTTCGACGTATTTCCGGCAGGTTTCGCCGCCGGCACCCTCGAACTGGGCCCGAAACCATTTGGATGCCCATTGATTCGCCCGCTCGAGCTCAGCCTTCGCGGGGCCCGTCGAATTCTGCTTCGCCGTGCCTGATTCGGCTTCCAGATCGATGCTGGCTCGCCGCGCTAAAATGGCACGCGCTTCGGGGAAATTGACGCCTTCGCGCAATTGGATGAACTTGAATACATCGCCGCCGGCACCGCAGCCGAAGCACTTGAATATTTGTTTCTCGGCCAACACGTTAAAGGAAGGCGTTTTTTCGCTATGAAATGGACAAAGTCCCTTCAGGTTTTTGCCTGCTCGGCGCAGCGCGACAAACGACCCGACGACATCAACAATGTCGCTGGCGTCGCGGATTTTTTCGGTGAGGAAGGCGGAATCCCGTCCTGCCACGAAGGGACCTTTCTGCCCGATCCGGGTTCGGAGGATCGGAAGTTGCAGCTAAATCCTTGCTGCAACGATTGTTAGTATTAATCCACGACCCCGGCCCCGGCGAGTGAGGGCGATAAAGGATCAACTTAATATAACACCAACAATAGGGGTCGGCAAATTATCGGCGGGTTTTTTCTTTCGGGAATGACCTGATGCAACTGTATAGGACTTCAATAGTTAACGCTGCAATAATGATGCCAAACAAGGACAATTGTAACCATCGTTTCGATGCGCAATGCTTACCGATCAACGGAGCAAGCACCCCCGCAGATTCTGCCGGAATCGTTCGACGCATCGATGCGCGTCGCGCTTCTGGATTCCCGAACGCCAGGGTCGTCGCACTTGCCGGCGTCCTGCTCTCGCTCGCGTGCAATCAGCCCGGAGACGACCCCGCAATTCGCCGCGACAGCGTCGACGTGCAGGCCACGCCAATGTCGCGACTTGCCACATGGGACGACGGTCTCGCAGAGATCTGCTACTACGACGCCGTCGAGACGATCTACGGTACGCCCCGTCAGTACACGCGCGTCATGCTTGCGAATCGAGAATGGTTGAATCCGGACCAAATGGTCAAGACAGAATTCATTGAGACATCCGATCCGCGACCGATCCCTGTCTTCAAGACGAACATCATCGAAGAGATACCGACCGAAAACTACAACTATCGATACATGCTGACGCTCTTTCTCAGTCGTCCCGACCTGCGATTCGAGAAATTGTCGGCGTCCAGCCAGGAATGGTGCGGCACGACGTTCAAGCGCGTGGTGCGAGGCGCGGAGTCAATTCAGTTCGATACGTTCAGTTATTTCGAAGGCGAGGCCGATCGATCCTGGGCACTGCCGGGGCAATCAAGCCTGTATCCGCGGGAAGCGTTGTTTCTTCTTGCACGGGAGGTGGCGTCGACCGGCGACTCGATGACACTGGACATCCTGCCGAAACAGCGATCTACGCATACTGCGAAGCCGAAGCCCCAGAAATGTTCATTGTCGCGAGGGGCTGCGACGCGATTGGTGCGTGTCCCGTTCGGCTCAATCAACGCATACCGCGTCGTGTTGTCGGCGGAAGACGGTCAATCCATCGCGAACTACGACATCGAATTCGATCCGCCGTATCGCGTCGTGTACCACGATCATCAGGATGGCCTTCAATTGAAGCTTCGATACGCCGAGCGCCGGGCCTATTGGGATCGATCGCAACGCAGCAGATATTACAAAACAGGAAGTGCGCCATGAAACCGGACGAACCAGTGATTGAAGGACCGGCCGCCAGGCGATCCGGACCTTGGCGCCGCCGCATCGTCGTCGTCGCAGTGATTCTCGCGGCGGCGTCGATCGTGCAGTGGAATCGAAATATCGGCCTGTGGGTCCTGGGGCGTTGGCACCACTGGCAAACGGATGCGGCGGGAGTCAACACAACCCAGGCGCGATTGCTGGTTCAGAAAGGCGCTTTACTGATCGACGTCCGCGAACCGGAGGAATTCGAGGTGAGTCATCTGGCGGGGGCGATAAACGTCCCGTTGGCCGAAATACAGGAGAATGGACTTCCGGACGGATCCGGACCTGGTGGCCCCGTCATTACTTATTGCACGATCGGGCGGCGAAGCGGGATCGTCGCCAAGCGTCTTAATGATGACGGAGTCAGGGCTTACAATCTGGTTGGCGGGATTCTCGGCGTTGCGCAGGCCGCACCGGACTGGATCGAGCCGCTTCCGCCGGTTCGTTCAATCCACGTTTGGAGTGAAGATTACGCATGGCTTGTTCCGCCGGGGTTTTCGGCCGTGACTATTTCAGTCGGACTCGATTGAAATTGGTAGAGATTGCGCAATTGATTATGGGAGCCGTCGTTAGAGAAGATGAGACGATAACGGACAAACCCTTGCAATGTGAGCCCATGAGGCGTAAAAATGGGCGTATATTGAGGGGAAGCACCCGACGGTGTACCGCGGCCCACCTGCCTGTATCACCCCGCCAGTTTGATGCGATGGGGGCCGCGTCGTCAGGTGATAGAATATTGAGACGCCTACCGTATCGCGTTTTTGCGAGGTAAGATAGAAGTTTTGAGGGATTTCGCCGACGGCTCGCTCGTGCGCGGAGTCATCGTTCTAATGAAGGAGAATCCCATGTTTCGTCTGCGATTGTTGTGTGCTGCGTTTGCGCTGGCATTGCTTGTCGGCTCTGCGCCGGCTTGGGCGGACTCGTCCGACAAGTTGGCGGAGGCGGTCCGGCTTCACGAAAGCAACGACTACGAGGCCGCTCGTAAGTTGCTCGTCGAGTTGTCGGGCGACAGCGATGACCTGACAAGCGAGGAGCGCGTCACGCTCGACCGATACATGTTGCTCGTCGATCAGGCGATCGGCATGCAGAAGAAGGCCGACAGCGATCTCGCCGCGGGCGAAAGCGCGATGAAGTCGAGCGATCGCTTTGAAGCGAGAAAGCGCTTCACGAACGTCACGACCAATCCGTACGCGACATCGGCCCAGCGAACGAAAGCACAGAACATGCTTCGCCAGCTGGACGATCAGTCCCGCGGTGCCGTCAGCGTTCGGCCCAACACGCCCAGCAGCGGCGGCATGACGCCGACGCGATCGACGGGCACGCGAACGAGCAGCGGCCAGCCGATGACTGTCGGCGGTACACCAATCCAGACGCGCACCACGACGCCCGCCGTCGTTTCGACGACGCCGCATTCAACGGGCCCGATGCGAGCCGCGCAAGCCGCGCCCGCAACCGGCGGCTCGACGGGCGGAGCACGACTTGTCGATCAACTCGCTCGCGAGAACGAATTGCTCTGGCAGAAGGCCGAAGCACAGTATCGCGAGTTGGAAAAGGAAATCCGGCTGGATGTCATCGAAGGCAACTTTGAGGACGCGTTCCGCAAACTGGATGTGGCCCGACAGACGATCGAGG
>JAJDEC010000127.1 GCA_029259995.1 Phycisphaerae bacterium | reverse complement strand
CGACAGAACGCGACATCGTCTCTCGCGCGTTTGCAGCCGATCCATGCGGCGCGCGCAAACGCGCGAGAGACGATGTCGCGTTCTGTCGGAGTCAAGCTATGCCGCCTGGCGATAGTAGTACTGAAGGAGCCCGCCAAGCCGTTGCCGACATGCGATGGGGCCGTTGTCGAGGCCGACATTTTCGGAGGGATCGATTAGTCGATTGTCGAGGCCCTGATGATTTCGTTCCTGATGGTAGTGTTGCACGAATTCGTCGATCGCTGTTCGCAACGAATGCTCACCGAAGAAGATCATGCGGCTCAAGCAACATTCATTGATGGTTCGCACATACCGCTCCGCGAAAGCATTCAAGTTCGGCGAACGCGGTGGAAGCCGAACGGCATTGATGCCATCTCGCTTCCGGAATCCACGCGTTCGCGCGTGCATGAAGTCGTACGTCCATGTGCAGTCTTTGAATTCTGGCCGATGACGGGCCTTCGAAACGTCGTTCAGCCGGATTTGATCGAGTTCGGTCTGTTTTTCCGGCACGTTAAGATCGTCCGGCCGTTGGCCAGTTTCACGTCCGCCGCGCGACGCATGTGAATGATCTGCGCCGTCGAATGACGCCTCGGTCCGCCCCTTTGTGCTGTCCGATTCCTGCGGGCAGGTCAGATTCGCCATGAACGACAGCGCCCGATTACGCAGTTGCATGCCATACACTTGTCGGTCTGTCGAAGACGCCGTGTTAAGTTTTGGTTGTTCGATCTTTTTTTCTTGACGGTCGCACTTTGACACACTAATTTCAACAAACAACTAGGGAGGGATGCTGCATGTGGATTCGGGAAGAAACAACAGTAGCCCATTCCAATCGCCAATTAGGCACCTGACACTACTAGTGCGAAATAGCCAAGCGTCGGCGGCTCCCGCCGAATGCAGTGCTATTGTTGCATCGTCACCGCCGGGAAGCCACTGCTTCGCGCGGCGCCCGGTGGCTTTGCGCTGAAATTTGCTGGAGCGACATTTGAGGATCGACTCATGACCCAATGCAATGCCACGCATCGATCGAGTACAGGCTTTAGGTATTCGTGTGCGGTCGCAATACTGCTGGCCGTCTGCATCGTCTCATTGGCGATGAATCCCTGGGATTCCCAAGCGCCGTTTCCCGACAATGGCGGGACCTCCGGTCCCTATTCGGAGCACGTCTCTCGGGAAGTTGAGTCGCTCGAACGGATTGTCTCGAATCCCGCTGAATCGCTCCTGTCGCGCCATACCGCCCAGTATGAACTGGGGCAGCTTTATTTCAGTCTCGGCAATATCGACGAGGCGATCCATTATTGGGGGCCGATGGAGATCGAGTACTCCGATCTTTCCCATACAGTGTCGCCGGCCGATCCCGCCTACCTCGTGGATGATGCGGTATTCATGGCGCTCGTTGTCAGACGCATGCAGGGCGAACTGGAGCCCGTCTTAAACGATCTTCAAGCGTTCATGACGGAATATCCTCAATCCAATCGCGCGGCCGACGCGTTGTATGGGATCGGCGAAGTGTTCGTCGAACTCGACAAGGACTACGAAGCGATTGCGGCGTTCACGCAGTTGATTGCAGATTATCCGGAGTCCACGCTTGCACCCGATGCCGCTAACCATCTCGGACACACATACGAGCGAATTGGCGACATCGCGGCGGCGACGGAAGCCTATCGATCGGTGCGCGACGACTATCCGCATTCCACCGCCATTCGCGATTCGCTATTTTCCCTGAACGGCATCATCATCGACCAGACTGTTGGAGGCTGCTGCTCGGGCAATTGCTGTCATAACGGCGGCATCGGCATAGGCGTTGGGATCGCCTACAGCGAAGTTCGCGACAACCTCGACATGTTGCTCCAGGGGCCGGCCGATCAGCACACGATGAGCGGCGGAATCGATGCGGTGCGCTTCATCGATTTCGCACACTTCTGCCTGCGGCCGAGCCCAATCGATCCGATCGGGCTCGGTAATCTATACGGCAACGTCCTTGGACAGATGTCGAGCGTGAATCCCTCAGCGCCGGAAACGATCGAAGTGGGCCTGCTCTATGGCAAGCAGCTCTTTCACACGTCGCACTCCGATGGCCTGACCGAAATCCGCAAGGGAATTGACATGGCCGAGGGGGCGGGACACGCAGAACTCGAATTCAAGGGCCGACATCTGCTGATTCGACTCCTGGGAGCCGACGGCGATTTTCAGCAGGTGCATCACGAGATCGACGCGGCGATCGAAGCCGCCCCGAACAGCGCTGCCAAGGGCGAGCTGTACCTGGAGCGGGCGTTCGCGCAGTGGCAAGTCGGCGATCTTGACGGCGCTGCCGAGATACTGAACGAAGTCGCGAACGAATCCGACTACAGCGACGAACAACGCGATTCCGCCAAGACTTATCTCATCGACGTGAAACGCGCCATGGGAATCGTTGGAGGCAGACCTTTTCAGCAAGTTGAAACACTGGGCCTTGGCAGCGCGTCCGGTCAAAACGTCCAACAAGATTGACCCTAACGCCGCGAAAAGACACTGACTTCACCACGAGTTACCTGGAATTCCTGTTGTCGGAGTAGAAACGATGCAGACGTCGAATACCCGTGGATGCTTATCTGCCATCTGCACGCTCGCAGGCCTTTGGATCGCCGTCTCGCCGGCCGAGAGTCTGGCACAGTGTAGTTCGTGCAGCCTGGGAGGCGCGATCAGCTTTCCCGAGTTCAAGGTTAATGACGAGCCTTTGCCCGCGATTTGTGTCGGCGAGACCGTCGTCATACGCATTCGATCGAGCGACTTGGATCGCTGCGGCAGCGGATGCAGTGTGACCAATAGGAACGATGACACATGGCTGTCGATCACGATCACTCCGCCAGTCGGCGACGTACTGACGTTCTTCGAGGACGACGACGCGACGGGGGAAATCTGGGAGTCTCCGCCGATTGATATCCTCGTCGCGGGAACGTACCTGATCCTGGCCGAGTCGGACGATCATTGTGAATGGGCCAACGATCCGCCGCAGTCGCACGAGTGGACGCTTGAGGTCGCAGCGTGCTGCGCGGAATTCCAGTCGTGTTGTTCCGTCGATCCGTGCGCTGGCCCCGACTGTAATCAGAATGGCATTGCGGATCCATGCGAGATTGAATGCGGACTGATTGAAGACTGCAACGAAAATGGCATCCCGGACGACTGCGATATCGATCCGGCGGATCCGGACGGTAACGGCGTCGTCAGCCACAACTGCAACAACAACGAGATTCCGGACGAATGCGAGATTGCCGACGGAACGCTGGATGACTGTGACGGCGACGGCGTCGCCGATCAGTGCGGCGGCGCGTGTCCGCCCGTTCATATCGTCTTCGTCATGGACACCTCCGGATCGATGAATGACGAGGGCAGCATCCTTTGCCTTAACATTGATCAAGTCATTCAATACCTGCAACTCAACGAAAACATTACGGCGACATCCGATGCCCTCGGCATTACGGAGACGCGATGGTGCCTGACGGATTCAGTCACAAACCTGCTGGGGCCGGCAGTTCCCGACAATCCGCCGCCGGGAAGTGAATACGTCAACCAGTACGAGGACTGGGGACCGGCGACGGCCGTCGTCGCGGCCTTCTATCCATGGCCGGACGGCATTCGCGTCATCGTCCCGATCAGTGACGAGGGGCCCAACAACGGCAGCCCGTGTTGCTACGACTGTGATTATCAATCCGGAGAGTGCCAGGAGCCCCATGACTGGGATCATGATTCGATCCTGCATGCCATCGCCGTGGCGAACGCCAACGACGTCATCGTCTCACCCATTGTGGGAACAGGCTACGGCGCCTGCGATATGGACTGCATTCAGGATGAGGCGGGGCTGCTGGCGACATCAACCGGCGGCACGATGGTCCTGTCGACCGACGCCGTCGATGATCTGCCGACCGCTATCGTCGACATCGTGACGGCCGCCTGCGCCGCGTTCGACGACTGCAATGACAACGGCGAACCCGACGACTGCGAACCCGACTGCAACGGCAACGGCGTTCCGGATGATTGCGACCTTGTCGCACATCCTGAGTGGGACGTCGATCCGGAAAACGGCATTCTTGATGAATGCGAAACGCCGCCGGACGCGAGTATTCGCGTGTTCAATGCCCTGTCGGGCGACGAGATCTTCGAGGAGCCCGATGGTATTTGGCGCGTCCCGGAGTGCACAGATCTTCGCCTGGACGCTTCCGATTCCGGCGCTTACATACTGGGCGGCGTGACGTTTGCCTGGGATCTGGACGGTCAGGGCGTATTCGCTCCGGCCGACGCTCAGACACCGACCGTGCTCCATTCGAACGTCAGCAACGGCGCCGCCCCGGCCGTCTCGTTGGTCCAGGTGCGCGTCGAAGATGCCAACGGCGCCTACAGCATCGCCGATGTCGAAATCCACTTTACGGATACCGTTCCGCAGGCGTCCCTTTCCGGCCCGGCCACGGCGATGCCGGATTCGCTGGTGTGTCTTGACGGCGCCGCCTTCGGCCCCTGTGACGATATCGTGACACTGGAATGGGACTTCGATTACGAGGATGGGGCGTTCAATGCCGATCTTGTCGGCATCATGCCCGACGACTTGTCGGTCTGCACGAGCTTTCCTGAGCCGAATCCGAATGCCATCGTTGCGATGCGCGTCGTCGACGCCGACGACAGTGAGTTCATCGTCGAACACACGATCGTGGTTGAGGGCAGTAATCCGCCCTACACGTCGTTTTCAAACGACCTCTCGCTGGACATGCGCTACCACGTTCACGAGGACGGCGACGGCAACGTCCGTCATCGGGCGCAGATTCACGTCGTCAACATCGGTGACACATCCGTCGCCGGGCCGATCTTCGGCACGTTCGACGACCTGATGCCGGCGGGCACGACGATCGTGAACGCCGTTCCTCCAGGCGGACCGCTGGACGATCTGGGAATGCCGTATGTCGAGCTCCTGCCGAGTGGCGCGATGTTGCAGTCCGGTGAGTCCGCTGAATGGTTGTGGCTCGAATGGGACATCCCCGGCGATGCGACCGAACGCTTCGGATACGACGCCGACGTCCTTCTGCCGCAACAACCGCCTTACTTCGTTTCCGAGCCGCCCAATCTCGATGAATTCAACGTCGATCACGCCACTGAAGGAGTTCTCTACCATTACGATGCCGATGCGCGGGATCCCGAAGAACGTCCGATCTATTACCAACTCGCCAGCACCAGCACTGATCCGTCGGCGGCCGTCGATCCTCCGATCGGTATGACGATCAACTCCGAGACCGGCGTTGTGTCGTGGTTCCCGAGCCAGACGGCCGCTGCCGAAGGGCCGTACGCCGTTACGATCATCGCCCGCGACAGCTACGCCGGCTTGTACGCGACGCAGCAGTACGACCTTGAAGTCGCCGCAGTCAATCTCCCGCCGGAGATTCTGTCCGCGCCGCCGACTTACGCCGTGATGGGCGATGTCTTTGAGTATCACATTCAGGCCGAAGATCCGGACAACGATCCACTGCCGCTTGCGAATTACTCCCTGTTTCTCACACCTGATATCGCAACGCTCGGAGGAAGCGACGCCGATCCGATCTTGTTCGTCGACACTTCTGATACCGGCTACTACCAGATCAACCTCCGGCTGACAGACTTAGAATACACTGTCAAGCAGGACTTCCTGCTGCAAATCGTTTCCTGCTCGCCGGAGGATCGACCGATCATTGATCGGGATGCGGACTGCGCGCAGGGCGACATGAGCGATTGCGAAGTCGGCGCGGAAGCCGAGCCCTACGTCAAACAGATAAATCTGTCGCAATCGCCCGACAGCGGACAGCTGTCATACTTCCTCGACATTGCGCCCGACGGCATGGAGATCGACGAAGACACGGGCCTGATCCAATGGCTGCCGACTTACAATGATCACGGAATGCGCCTGGTGCGCGTGCGCGCCCAAGCGACCGGCCAGTGCAAGGATACCTACGCGTTCATCGTCGATATCGAAGATCGCAACGGAGCCCCCGAAATCGCAACTGCCGATCTCGGCGTGGCCACTGAGGGGCAGCAATTCATCCGTACGATCGTCGCGACTGATCCCGACGAGGACATGCCGCTCACTTATTCCCTCACGGAGCGGCCGGCCGGAATGCTGATCAACTCTCAGACGGGGCAGATTACCTGGACGCCGAATCAGACCGCCGCCGCGGACGCTCCCTACGCCGTCAGCGTCAAGGTCGAAGATCCGGATGGGGCTTTCGATGAAGAAACGTATTCCCTACCCGTGAACCAGGTCAACGTCGCACCGCAATTCACGTCCCTGCCCACGACAGTCATCGTCGACGGAGACTTCTATACCTACCAGATCAAGGCTTTCGATCTGGACAATCCGGCCGATGCCGACGGCGAGGAGCTTTTCTACGCGCTCGTCAACGGGCCGAACGACATGCAGATCAACGTCAACGGCAATGGTCTCGCCGAATGGCAGACGACACTGGGCGACTTCCAGAACAGCCCCTATTTTGTCCGCGTATCCGTGACCGACGGCGTCCATACCGTTCTTCAACCGTTCGAGATTAACGTCTATCCAGTGCCGCCGATCCCGAACGACGGGCCCCAGATTCACGTCCCACCCTATCCCGAGTCATACGCCATCGTTCTTCAGGAATACACGTATCAGCTGGATGCCACCGATCAGGACGTGATCGACGGCGAGGACGACTGGCTCGATTATCGCCTTGAGAACGCGCCGGCATCAATGACGATCGAGACCTCCAGCGATCCATCCCCCGGCCTGATCAGAATGACGCCGACTGTGAATGATCTGACGCCCGAGGGCGAACCGCGCATCTACGAGAATATCCGCGTCATCGTTGAAGATCAGCGTCACGCCTACGCCGTGCTCATCTTCGGCCTTGCCGTTTATCCCGAAGGCGCTGGTAACCAGCCGCCGCAGATTGTATCCACGCCGGTTCACGTAGCGCAGGTCAACCAGCAATACGAATACGTTGTCGAGGCCGTCGACCCGGACGATGCCAGTC
>JAJDEC010000126.1 GCA_029259995.1 Phycisphaerae bacterium | reverse complement strand
ACCAGTTCGAGAGCGTCTTCCGGTCCGCCGACAAGCGCCCGCTGCGGTACGAGCCGCGAGCCGTCCGGCGCGTGCTGGTGGTGACCGACGTCGATGAGGCCGCCACGGAGGCGTTCACGGCGCGGCTCGAGCGCTTCCTGTCTGCGCTCGGGCCGGATGTGCAGTGGAGCCAGGCTGGCGGGGATCGGACGCGCCCCGTGGCCGAGCTGATCGCCTTGGTGGAGGATCAGGCGCCGGACCTCGTCTGCACCTGGCGCAACCTGCACAGCGAGGCCTGGCGCTGGCCCTACAGCCTCGGCGTGCACCTGGACGTGCTCACCCAGCACTGCGCTGCGCCGGTGCTGGTGCTGCCCCACCCGGCGGCCGGGCGTGGCGGGGCGCACGATCTGACTGGCACGCGCGTGGTGATGGCCATGAGCAGCCACATGACCGGCGATGATTCACTGGTCAATGCGGCCGTGGCGTTCACGCAGGTGGACGGCACGCTCTGGCTCACCCACGTCGAGGACGAGCAGGCTTTCGAGCACGTCATGGCGGCCATCGGCAAGATCGACTCGATCGACACCGATGAGGCGCGCGAGCGGCTGGCTGCCCAACTGCTCAAGGAGCCCCGCGACTACGTGGCCTCGTGCGCGGATGTCCTGAAGGAAGCTGGCATCACGCTGACCGTGGAGTCGGTCGTGGCGCTCGGGCACCATCTGCCGGAATACGAACGCTTGGTCCGCGAACACTCGGTGGACCTGCTGGTGATGCACACGAAGGACGAGGACCAACTGGCCATGCACGGCCTGGCCTACCCGCTCGCGGTGGGCCTGGTGGACACGCCGCTGCTGCTGCTCTGACCGCTCGGAACCGGGGACCGACGAGATGCACGAGGTGCCACTGGCCACCACCCTGTTCTTCACCGCGATCCTGGTGGCGTTGATCACGTGCCTGGCGCTCGAGGAGAAGCTGCACGCCAAGAAGAGCGTGATCGTCGGTGTGTTCGCGATCCTCAGCCTGGTGCTCGGCGCGGCGTTTGACCTGCTGCCGTTCGGCAACGTGCTCGTGGGCGGGCACGAGATCGCGCTGCCGGTCTACATTCCCGGCATCGACTGGAACGTCATCGCGATCATCCTCGGCTCGAGCCTGTTCGTGGACGTGACCTCGCGCTCGGGGTTGTTCACCTGGATCGCGCTGAAGCTCACCAAGACCTCGGGCGGGGACCCGTTGCGGCTGCTGATCTTCTACGGCCTGATGACCGTTGTGTTCTCGGCCGTGTTGAACAACGTCACGGCCATGATCATCGTGGGTTCACTGACCGTCGTCTCGTTGCGGAAACTGAATCGTCAATCGCTGCTTCTCGGATTCCTGGTCACGGAAGGACTGCTCACCAACGTCGGCGGCCTGCTCACATTGATCAGCTCCGTACCCAACATCATTGTGGGCAACATCGCCAATATCGGTTTTCTGACGTTCTTTAAGATCGCCGCGCCCTACGTCGTCGTCACAACCTTCGTCACGCTCTGGCTCGCCAAGAAATTCTTTGGCATCAAGAGACTGGCGACCGACACGGAGCGCCAGGAGGCGGCCACCCTCGTTGCGACATTTGACGAAAATGACGGCATCGAGAGCCCGCGATTCTTCTACTTCAGCGCCGTGATGGGCGCGCTGTTCATCCTCGCCCTTTCGTTTCAATCGGTATTACCGCTTGAGAAAGAACTAGGCATGGGATTCGTCGCGCTCTTTTTCGCGGCCATCGCCCTCGTCGCCTACAAGCACGAAGTGCACAAATTCTACGCCGCCGTCGATTGGGATCTGCTTGGGTTCTTCGCGGCGCTGTTCGTCGTCATCAACGTGATGGAACACGCCCAGGTCCTCGCCTACCTCGGCAAAGGCATCAGCGCCCTGATCGCCCTAGGTGATCTCGGCGGCCCCGCCGCTCTCGTCGCCGGCGCCGCCGCCGCCAGCAGCGTGACCGACAACATCCCCCTCGCCGCCATGCTCGCGAAAATCTTGGCGGCCGACGGTCTCCCCTCCGATTCTCCGCTCTGGTGGTGTGTCATCTTCGGCGCAAACCTCGGCGGAAACATCACGCCCATCGGGTCCGCATCAACCGTCGTCGCCGTCACGATCATCCATCGCGAGAAGCTGCACCTTTCCTTCGGCGGATTCGTCAAGACGGCAATCCTCTTTGCCATCGTCCAGATCATTCTCGCCATCGCCTACGTCCTCGCCGCCTCCGCCGTCGGCTGGATCTGACAAGCAGCATGTAATGTATTGGTGCTCACTTCTTCCAAATGGGTGCCACTGCTCTGTGAGCAGTGCCGCTCGCCAGCGTATGCCAGCATCCACGGGTGCCATGCAACGCCCAACGTCGGCATGCTGTACAAGAAGAATAGACGACCCACGCGACCCATCTGCCCCCGAAGTTGCCCACAACCCCCGCAGCGCCTTGAATACCCTGATATGAAAGTACACCCATTCAAGACCCGACCAAATATCGAGCACGCCCCCTGGGGCAGCGCCGATTGGCCTTTCCTGCTCGACGATGACTCGACCGCCGTCGCGGCGATTCACCTCATTGATGGCGACACGATCTGCGCCGACAGCAATCAGCCCATCGCCGAACGCACAAACGCCTGGGGCCCCGATCTCCTGGGCCGCGCCGCTCCCATGGGCCGCATCCCCTACACGATCCGCTGGCTCGGCACCGCCCAATTGGCGCCGATCCATGTCACAACGACTGCCGACGACGCACACAAAGCCTGGTACATCGTCGAAGCCAAACCCGACGCCCGCATCTATCGAGGCCTTCGCCCCGGCAGCGCAGGCGAAGACCTGCTGAACGCCCCGACCGAAGACGACGCACGCGATGTGCTGCAATCCATCGATATCAAGAGGGGGCAGTGCTATTACATCGCCCCCGGCGTACCGCACGCGATGGGACCAGGCGTTGTCCTTGCCGAAGTGCAGACCGCAACCAGCAGGAATATCGCGCTCACTCACAACGGCGTGCAACAACCATCAAACGATCCCGTCGCAGCGGATCGCCCCGACATCGCCGCCTTCGAGAAGCGCACGCATGTCACGAGTCTGTTCACGACGGTCACACGACTCATCACGACGCCGTCGTTCTACATCGAACGCGTGCGCTTCATGGGCGAACTGGAACAGGACATACCCTACGCCGAACTGGTCTGCTGGCTGGTCCTGGAAGGCACAGGCGCCGTCCTTCACGGAAAGAAACAATCGCTGACATTCGCCCCCGGCGATTGCGTTATTCTGCCGGCCGCGTTGAGCGAACCCAGGCTGCGCACGGACACGGACTGCGTCTGGCTGGAGATCACGATCCCCGTCGAATCCGACCTCGCCGCGTTTCCGCGTCCCGATGCCGAATACCTTCGCGCCAACGAAGGAACGACGAATCATCCCATTCCGCTGAATATCTCAATCAAGAAAGAGAATCCATAATGCGGACCGCATGTGCCGCCATCGCCATGATCTCTTGATCGCAAACGACCCGTGGAATCCGATGACGAGTAATCCCGCCAACGGGCGAATCCCACAGGCGTTGCATGGTCCTTTGAGCATGGATCGGTAATTCAGTCAGAACAGTATGCCCCGCTCGATATCGTCTTACTGTTCGTCGAACAGCCCCGATTCAGCCGACTCGACTTCATTCAGCACCATCTTCGCCGGAACCGCCAACCCAAGATGCTCATACGCCTTCGGCATGGCACATCGTCCCTGCCGCGTTCGTGTGATAAAACTTCGCTGCAGTAGAAATGGTTCGACCATGTCCTCCAGCGTGTCGCGCGACTGTCCCA
>JAJDEC010000125.1 GCA_029259995.1 Phycisphaerae bacterium | reverse complement strand
AATCCCAAATCCCAAATCCCGATTCCGACCGCAACGATTACCAACCGCGAACAACCGACATGCCGTCCGTCGAAACTCAAATGAAATACGCCGCAGTCTCCACGCGCCCTCCAGCGCATCGAAACCACGGCGTTCTGAATTTTCTGAAATGAAGCTAGCCCTTTGCCGGCGGCTTTGCCTTGTTCTGGAAGTAGTTCGATCCGAACTTCTTCTGGAACTTCTCGACGCGGCCCGCCGTATCGACGAACTTCTGTGTCCCCGTAAAGAACGGATGACACGCCGAGCAGATTTCGACCGTGACTTTCTGCATCGTGCTGCCGGTCGTAAACGAATTACCACAACCGCATGTCACCAAGCAGTCTTCGTGGTACTTTGGATGGATGCCTTCCTTCATGGATTCTGCCTCGCAGTTGCGAATGAGCCCTAACTGGCCGATTCGAGCCCCACATCATAGCCGGATTCCACAGCCATTCAAGACCCCGGGCCGCCCGCGATAGACCGTAGCGACCGCCCTCCGTGGCGGACGACGAGACGCCCACGTCGTACTCGGGACAGGTGGCCCAGGTCTTACTCGACCTGGGGGCTCGATTTCGGAATCCAAGGACCTCACCAATCGGAAGCCCCGCCTCAATCGCGAGGTGATGCAACCAACGCCGACTTGAAGGACTGGGATAACCGCAATGCGATCCGTGACGACTGAAACACCTACAACACCTAGCCTGTGCACCGCCAAGACATGCACATCCCCAGCCTGAAAGGCTGAAATAGCCGAAGCCCAGGGTGCAGTGAATCCCGCGAAGCGGGAGAAGCGAAACCCTGGGTAAGCTGACCACCCTCATTCAAGCCCTGAAGGGGCGCTACAAGCCCCGATACTGAGCGCAACCCCGAGCAAGCCCCCCCAATGACGATCCCGGCCGTCCGCGGCCGCGACCGTTTTGCAGAATTTGCGCCGTTTTGCGCCCCCTCGAATCGGCGCAAAACAACGCAACCCGATGAATCGCAAGGAGTTAGATCGTGCAAACACCGTTCCACACGTCGCCACGTCTCGCCTCGACCCGCGCCAGTTGGTTGCGATCCTGCAGCGCTTCGCGCAACCGACGAATTGCCAGACACTTAGAATCCCGCCACCCGCCCGAATCCACGCCATATAATCCGTGCATGGATGCCGCTGCCGCCACGCCCGACGAGTCCACGATCTTCCAGGCCCGCAAATTCCGCGTCGCCCGGAAGTCCATCAAGACCGCCGATGGCGAGCCGCGCGAGACCCATCTCATTCGACATCCCGGCGCCGTCGTCATCCTGCCGCTACTACCGGACGATGACATAGTGATGATCCGCAACTTCCGGCAGACGCTCGATCGCGAACTCTGGGAACTGCCCGCCGGCACCCTCGATCAACCCGGCGAACCCCCCGAGCATGCGGCGATGCGCGAACTGGAAGAAGAGGCCGGTTATCGCGCGGGCGGACTGCGACGCTTGTGCGAAATGCACCCGTCCCCCGGCGTCATGGACGAACGCATCCTCGCCTACGTCGCGACGGATCTAACGAAGACAGCCCAGCAACTCGAACCGGCGGAGCAGATCGAGGTAGAAATCGTGACCGCCGATCGGGCAATGCGGATGGCAATGGATGGAACGATTACGGACGCAAAGACGCTGGTCACGCTGTTTCGCTGGCACGAGGAACGAAGGAACGACTGAATGAGCTGGGAAGATCGAGATTATGCAAGCGGCGATCCGTCGCGACGCGGCGGCGGGTTCGGTGGATTTACGGGCGGCGGCGGCACGAGATTCGCCGACAACCCGCTCGTCTGGCTGATGACGTTCGCCCCGACGATCGGTCACCTCTTCCGCATTCGCATCCGTGTACATTCGTTTCTGCTCTTTTTCATGCTGTTTGAGTTCATTCGAAGTCCGGGCGTCGACACGCTCATCATGGAAGCCATCCTGTTCGGCTCCATCCTCCTCCACGAATTCGGTCACTGCTTCGCCGCCCGCGCCGTCGGTGGCAGCGCGGATGACATTTTGATGTGGCCATTGGGCGGTCTCGCCTCGGTCGATGCGCCGCGACGACCCTTGCCGCAATTCATCACCGTGATCTGCGGCCCCCTGGTAAACGTCGCCATCTGCATTGTCGGGATCATCCTGATCGTTTCCGCGGGAGGCGGAATCGGTTTCGAATCGTCGTTTCCGTTTATCTTGATTAATGGTCCGGCAGGCGGCGTCTCGTCGACGGCCGCGTTGTACTATCTGATCACCCTCAACAAGATCATCTGGGTCAATGTCGCGCTGTTCGTATTCAATCTGCTGCCCATGTATCCGATGGACGGCGGCCGAATGCTCCATTGCGTGCTTTGGAAATTCATGGGCCATTACAAGGGCACGATGATCACGTGCACCATCGGAATGGTCATGGCCGTCATCGTCGGCATTTATTCACTCATCGGTGGCGCATTCATCCTGCTTGGAATCGCTATCATGGGATATCTGACCTGTGATCGCGAACGAAAGATGACGCGCGCCAGCGCATCCGTCGAGTCCGGCTACATGGGCTACGATTTTTCCGGCGGCTACTCGACGCTCGACAAGTCGTCTGGCAAGTCCAGCAAGCCCGGTTTCTTCGCCCGACGAAAACAGGAGAAACAGCAAGGCCGCTGGCGCGCCGAACGCGAACGCGCCGCCGCCGAGCAGGCCCAGGTCGACATCATCCTGGAGAAAGTCAAGAACCAAGGCATCGCCAGCTTGTCTAACAAAGAAAAGAGGATGCTCGAAGAAGCCACGCGCCGGCAGAATGAAGCCGATCGACGACACGGTGTTTGAGTCAATTGGATTGGCCGGGTGCCATGCCCCCCCTTCAAGGGGAGCATGTTGGATAGACAATTCGCTTGATCCATCGCACCCAATCGCGATACGCACATGCTTGCCTTAAAGGGCAAGCATGGCACCCGGCAGGGAATTATCAGAGCAGCGTCATTCCGAATAACGTGCGTCATCTGAGAATCCCGGAGGGATTCAATGAGAATAGCCCAGCGTTTTGAACGCTCGGAACAATCGGCAACACGACCGGCGTTCGTCCCGCACGGACAGAATGCGGTTTCGTTGTCGGGCTCGCGCCGTCCCTCTGGGACGGAAATAAACTATGTGGCGACTTGTGACCCACCGCTGAAGGCGGTGGGCTATTCTCACTTGATCCCTACGGGATCGTGTTGGAC
>JAJDEC010000124.1 GCA_029259995.1 Phycisphaerae bacterium | reverse complement strand
GCATCGGTCGTGACGATGCACGCCATACGCTGGTCATCTTCAGCGACTTTGAATGCGGTGAATGCGCGATTCTCCACAAGGAGTCGAACATTTTCGGGCTCGCGCAGCTGTTTCCGGATTCGCTTCGCGTTTTGTTCAGGCACTATCCCGTTTGTCGGGCCTGCAATAAACACGTCGATCGGGATTTTCATTTCTATGCGTGCGATGCGGCGTTGGCGGCCGAGGCGGCTCGTCAACTCGGCGATCGCGAAGCAACGTTCCGTTACTGGCGACTCCTCTATCAGAATCGTGAGCGATTTGACGAGAATCCGTATGCGTATCTCGCCAAGGAAGCGTCGCTGAATGTCTCGGATTTCGAAGAGGCTCGCCGAAGCGATGCCGTGCGCCGGCGCGTCGAAGCGGATATTGATCTGGCTCACAGCCTCGGAGTCGAAGGCACGCCGACGCTCTTTCTTGACGGTCGGCGACTGATGAATTGGCGCGTCGGACCGGGTGGTCCGGCGGGTCAGGACGTCAAGAAGGCGACGCTTCGTCTGTGGCAAACTCTCCTGCGAGACGACGAAACGCAGATTCCTCGCGACTGACGGCCATTTTCCGTGAAAAATGCAAGCCAGGCAGACGTTTTCTCATAGGTGCGCTGGTCGAGTAGAATGAGCGCCGGACGGGTGCGTCGGCGAATTCATTCGATCGCGACGGGCCCGAATCCAATCGATCGAAATCTGGATGAATTGATCTGAAATCGCGTCGCCGGCCGGCGGCCGATTTCCAGGAGGGTTTCTTGATGTTGACTCAGCTGATTGCCGTTGTCTCTGTTGTCGCCGTTTCGTCTGTTGGGCTTGCGGATTCCAATCCGACGGCGCAATGGGGCGGACCGAAGCAGGATTTCAAAGTTCGCGTACGCGGCCTTGCCGATTCGTGGCCGGAATCGGGCCCGCGAACGATTTGGGAACGGGAACTGGGCGTCGGCTACTCCGGAATCCTCTCCGACGGCGATCGTCTCTACACGATGTACCGGAAGGATGGAAACGAAATTGTGGCATGTCTGGAAGCGCTGAATGGCGAAACCGCCTGGGAGTATTCTTACGACGCGCCGATTTCAGATGGGCACGCGCACAACTTCAATGACGGACCGCGCGGTGCGCCGCTGCTCTATGCCGGCAAGCTCTACACGATTGGCTGCTCCGGCAAGATGCATTGCCTGGACATCAAGACGGGCAAGAAGATCTGGAGCCAGGACCTTTGGTCGGATTTTGACGGCTCCTTTCTCAACCACGGCTATTCATCGAGTCCCTTCGGATACAAGGATACTGTGATCGCGATGGTCGGCGGCGAAGGCCATGCGTTGATGGCGTTCGATCGAAGCACGGGCGAGGTCCGTTGGAAGCGACATGACTACAAGAACAGCTACTCGACGCCGAAGCTGATCGATGTCGATGGGCAGGATCAGCTGTTGTGCTACATGGCGGACGAACTCGTCACAGTCGATCCCAACAATGGCGACGAACTGTGGAAGTATGAAATCGGCAACCAGTGGAAGCAGAACATCTCCCTCCCCGTTTGGGGGAAGGATCATATCCTGTTCATCTCGACGAATGAGGCAGGCAGTCGCGGCCTGAAACTCAGCCAGAAGGGCGGCAAGACGAAAGTCGAGGAGCTGTGGTCCAACAGCAAACTGAAAATCCACCACAGCAATGCGATTCGCGTCGGAAGCCACGTCTATGCGTCGACGGGCGGGCGAGGACCGGGCGTGTTCTGGGCCATCAACGTAAAGACGGGCGAAGTCGCCTGGAAGGAACGCGGTTTCGACAAGGCGACGTGCCTCTTCGCCGACGGACGATTCATCATCCTGGATGAGAACGGTGAACTCGGAATCGCCACGGCGACGCCGGACATGTTCCGGATTCACAGCAAGTTTGCGGCCCTGGAAGCCATGGGTCAGTCAAAGACATGGACAGCGCCGACGCTGGACGGAACGACGCTCTACCTGCGGGACAGCAAGAAGATCAAGGCGCTGGACCTTTCGTCCAAGGCGAAGGCAAGCTGATTGTTTGCGCGCTACGTCCGTGGTTTGTAGAATTCAGATATCGTCGGCGCCAGGTATTCGGAGAATGCGCGATGGGCGTCGTAGTCGGGCTTCCAATTCCAGTCGCGTGTGGCTGCCGAGTCGTCGACGTCGGCCGGCCAGGAGTCCACGATTCGATTTCGCGGCTTGTCCGGCACAAACGTGATCTCCGCCTTTGGAAACGCCCGCATGACGTGATCGCGGATTTCGCCGGCGCTCACGCTGAACGATCCGACGTTATAGGTGCGCTGCTGAAGCGCCGATTCATCCACTTCGGAAAGCAGCTTCAGCGCCTTGATGGCGTCGGGCATGGCCATGAAGGGAATCCTTGACGACTCACGTACGAAGCAGGCGTAAGGTTGCCCTTGTGCCGCCGCGTGGACCATCTCCGAGGCGTAGTCGCTGGTGCCGCCTGCGGGCAACGTCACGGCACTGATCAACCCCGGAAATCGCAACGAGCGAAAATCGACACCGCTCGGCGTGCGATCGGCCGCCAGTTGCCGAAAGTGCGTCGAGTAGTAACGGCCGATCTGTTCGCAGTAGAGCTTGTTGCAGCCGTACATCGTTGTCGGATTGTTCCATGCGTCTTCCCTGACGCGTCCCGCATCGGCTTTTGCCGCGAGATCGGGCATGCCGTAGGCGGCGATCGAACTCGGAAAGAGAAATCGCACGGGGTTTCCGTGCCAGCGGGCCTGTTCGTGCGCGAGCTTGATCAGGTTGAGGGTTCCGTTGACGTTGTGGGCGATGTCCGGCGCGTATTCGCTGCGCGTGCTCAGCATCGCCGCCAGGTGATAAATCACGTGAATCTCGAATTCGCTGACGATGCGCTGCATGACATTGTCGTCGAGGATATCGCCCTGGATGCTCGTCAGGTTCGCAGCGGCGATGCGATCGTCGACGGGCCGCAGATCCAGCGCGACGATGTCGTGCCGATCCTGGTTGCTGAAGTGTTCGATCAATCCATGACCGATTTCGCCGTTGGCGCCTGTGATGAGAATGACTGGCTTTCGCATGCGACGGAGTTCTCCAATTCGTGTCCGTCGTATGATAAGGCGATCGAGCGGGTTGGGTAGATGGCGGCGGCGTTCACAAGGCGGGCAGGTCGGCGGCGGTCGTGGCCGCCGTTGTGTCGCGGTTCGGCGAGCGCGCGTTGATCGAATACCCTGTTTTTATTGCCTGATCCGCACACGCGGGTGCACAAGGCGTGCCGCACCGGAGCCGGCGCGGCACGATGGGTTGCGGGAGATCAGAGGCCGCAACATAATGCCCGGTCTGACCTGGAGAGGTGTCCGAGTGGCTGAAGGAGCCGCATTCGAAATGCGGTCTGCGGGTAACCGTAGCGGGGGTTCGAATCCCTCCCTCTCCGTTACTGTTTTCAGCGCTTTCATAAGCGCATCATCCTCAAGACTTTGCGATCGAGTCTCGATTGTTGACTCATCGAATGTTCGCAAAGTGCTCGTTTTTTCCGAATCTGCATTTGCGATTCCATTCCCGAACGTGTCATCGGCCAGCGATTGCATCGCAGCCTGGCTGTCCGCATCGTTTAGATGGTAATACAGGTCGAGGATGGCGCTGTTGCTGTGACCGAGCCACGACAGCGCCTTCTTGTAGGCGACCTGATGGTTGGCACACATGCTCGCAAAAAAATGCCGGAATGAATGGAGCTTGAATTTCTGAGCGTCAATCATGCCGATCTCGCGGCACACCGCCTTGAGCCGTTGCAGCAGCTTTCGTTCGGAGACTCCCGGAAAAACCAGCGAGCCTTTCTTGGGCAGCGCTCCAATCAATGGTCGCACGCGCGGATGGATCGGGACGAACCGGTGCTCTTTGTTCTTGGT
>JAJDEC010000123.1 GCA_029259995.1 Phycisphaerae bacterium | reverse complement strand
ATAGGGACGGCGCGAACCAGGCACGTGGCACTCGGTCCGTCCCTACGGGACGGAAGTTGGCATTTGAAACCGCGTGCCCCAGCGATAAATCGCTGGGCTATTGTCAATGGATCCCTCCGGGATCCTTCGCGGTGTACATTCCAACTTCCATAGCTTGATACACCGTCGTCTAACAGAGCGTGATAAGCCGTCGTCCCGGACTTCCGTGATGAACCTTTTTTTGTTTTTTAGATTCTTGAATTTTTGAATTTCGTCACGCCCCGACCGTCGCCATCGCAATGGCACTCCAGGGTCCGACGACGGCGCGCGAGTTGACCCAGCGGGCCATGTAGTAGGCCGTCTTGCCGGCGTCGCTGCCGGTGAGTTCGATGCGTGTCGGCGTGCGTGTCGCCAGGCCGGCGAAGCGAAAGTCGGCCGGATCCGTCGGCCCCGGTTCGCCTGCCGCGCGGACGGCAGTCCAGATCTGGATGCTCGCCACACCGTGCGGCTTGGCCCGGCGCGTCGGCGTCGCCTCATCCACGAAGTGCAGGGAATGACGCAGTCGTTGCGATGTATCGACGCTCAGGATCGGCTGGGTTTCGGGCGGACCCACGCGCGTCGGCGTCATGTCGGGAATCGTCAGGCCCAGGGCCCCGCGTTCGGCGTCTGTCGTGGCGCTTCGGGCCTGGATTTCGCGGGCCGCGGCGCGGAGCTGACGCTCGAACGCCGCGCGGCTGTCGCTCTTGCTCGCCGCCGCCGCACTCGCCAGCGCCTGCTGCTGTTCATGAGCCGCATAGTCGTCGGCCCACTGCTTCCGCAACGACTCCAGCTTAGCGACATCGCTCGCCGCCAGCCCCAGGGACTCCTGGTGCCCGGCGGCATACGCGACAAAATTCTCAGCCCAAGCGTCGAAGTGGCCGTCAGGTCGGGGAAGATAGCTTGATGTCATTGCATGCGTTCCTTGTTCCGTGGATAGCGATCGAGGATTTGAGGGATTCAGGATCCCTCCCCTCGTCGGCCGACAACGGCGCCGGCTTCAACAACTTGCGCGTCCCCCGCCCCAGCCGTGCCGCCACCGCGATTATCGGTTCGGGCGCGCGATCCGCAGATGCATCCGACGCCGTCCAACACGTGCCCCATCAATTCGCCCGCGTGTCCGGTTCAACTGGATCGGCGAACGCCGCAACCGGACGCGCATCCAATCGCAGTGTTCGTTCGTGCGTCAACTTGGGCCGCCAATACGGAGCTTTCGGACAGGCGTCCCGCTCTTTCGAATGCACACGCAAACCGCGCGGCCCCTCGTCCCGATCGGCCGTGTGGAAAACCGGCAATACGGCACGCGCCTGCGGCTTGCCTGCGTGGTCAATGGCCCAACGGGAAGCCATTGTCGGGATAAACGAATCAACCTCCGGTCTGCCCAGTCGCCGGGTGGCGGCCGGGGCCGACACGCGAAAGCGCGAAACCCTTGGCAAATCGGAGTCAAGATGGTGAGCAAAATCCTGGCCGACGACGGAGAATTCGACCCATGGCAGGCTGTCCGATGGGCGAACGTTCCGGTGCACGAGACGCCCGTCCGCGGAGCAGCGTGCAAGGGCGATGTAGTTTCCCCGACAAGGCGGTTCCTCAGAAGCCAGGCATGAACGTCTTGGGTGTGTCGTATTATGCCAAAGCCGCCTCGTCGATTGCCGAATCCGCGAGGTTCCAGCCGCAGACGATTCATCCGGGCGAGCGACGACACTTTCGGAGGACGGCTGATTGGCCGACGATTGCTCCTCCTCGCGGGATACCGGTCCATGCGCTGAATTATTGCGCCCGCGGATTCCCTATCGCAAACGGCCCCGCATCGATGCTCACGGCGCGCTTGCGATTACCTAACCGATGCGTGCGATAGAGCCGATTTCAGGATTGACGGGTGACACTTGGACTCGGTGTGCCAGGGGGGCGATTATCAACGGATTCGCCGTCAATTATGACGCTCTGAGCCAGCCGGTGGCCAAGCGCCAAATGATCGGCCGACGACCGAAGGACCGGATACGCGTTTCGTCGATGCTTCGTCCGAGAAGACGATGCGAATCGCGGACAACATATGGAAATGCCTTTGCCGCGGTTTTGATCAATTCCGCAAGCGTCGCCCGCAGGGTTTCCGGCGCTCGAAGCACTGCGATTGGAAACCGGACGTGAAACAGCTTTTCGCCATACCTCGATTGTTCATCGAAATCACCTTCGCCATCGTGCTGGCGGAAACGGCGATCTTGATCGTCCTGCCGATCGCGGTGCCGGATGTCAGCATCCTTATCAAGATGCTGATTGATGCGGCCATGCTCACTCTGATGGCGGGCCCCGTCATCCTTTGGCGCTTCCGTGCAGCCGAGAGACGGGCCAGACATCATGTCGAGGTTCGAGGCAGGCGGGCCGCGACGACGCCGATCTGGCTGACGGCAGCCGCCCTGTCGCTCGGGCTCGGGTTCACGATCCTGGCAATGTTCGGTGCCCACAATGCGATCCAACGTGAGGCACAGTCGCAATTCGATCGATTGACGGACCGTGTTGTGACGGAAGTGAAAACCCGCGCGAATCAGGTCGTCTATGGCCTGAAGGGCGCTCGGGGGATCTATGCCGCGAGCAAATCCGTTGAGCGCAAGGAGTTTGCGGAGTATGTCAATTCGAGGGACCTCCCCATGGAGTTTCCCGGCACGATCGGAATCGGCTTCATTCAAAGGGTCATGCGAAGCGACATCGACGCCTTCATCGCGCGCGAGCGTGCTGACGATGCGCCGGAATTCCGGATCACGACCGTTGCTGAGCATTCGCCGTCCGACGGAGCGCCCCGCGCGCCGAGTCCTGATTTATTTGTCATTAAACACATTTACCCCATGGAACCCAACCGGGCTGCGTGGGGACTGGATATCGGCAGCGAGCCGGTCAGGCGTGAGGCTGCCGAACTGGCCATGCGAACCGGCGAACCGACGATATCCGGCAGAATCACGCTGGTACAGGACTCGCGAAAGCAAACGGGCTTCCTCTATTATGTCCCCGTCTACTTGAGGGGCGCGCAGCCAAGGACTGCCGCCGAGCGCGAAAACGCGCTGGTTGGCCTGGTCTACGCGCCGATCATCCTTCAGAAAGCACTAGCGGGGCTGTACGAGTCCGCGGAATCTCAGCTTGACTTTGACGTTTTCGATGCCACTTCGCTGACACCTGAGTCGAAGTTGTTCGATTGCGACCAATGCCAGGATCGGCTTTCGAGTTCGAATACCGCGTCCGAACAGACAGCGCGTATGTTCAGCAAGAACACGCGTATTCAGGTTGGCCGCCGGACATGGATCCTCAGAACGCGCACCACGCCAGCATTTGATGCGGCGATCGACAACACGATATTGATCGTCTTTGGATGGGGCGGCTGTGTAGTCAGCGTATTGCTGTCCGCCTTTGTCTATTCGCTGAATTCCTCCCGGACCCGGGCGCTGGCGATGGCGCGGGGAATGACCCATGATCTGGCGAAAGCCAAGTCTACCGCTGAAGACGCCCTGGGAGAGACGATGGCGTTTCGGGCCACGCTCGACCAGCATTCGATCATTTCGGAGTCGGATTGCGACGGACGAATCATCAGTGTCAATCCGAGTTTCTGCGCTATTAGCGGCTTTGGAAAGGACGAACTCGTCGGGCAGGACCATCGGATCGTCAATTCGGGATTACACACGCCCGCGTTCTGGAAGGAACTCTGGGATACACTGAAAGTCGGCGACACCTGGCGAGGTGAAATCTGCAACAGATCCAAAGACGGCGCGACTTACTGGGTCGACAGCATCATTGCGCCGTTCAAAGACGCCGACGGCCGGGTCGAGCGATATGTTTCCATTGCGAACGATGTGACGGAGCGCAAGACATCCGAGGAATCCTTGCGAAAGGCGACTGATCAACTGGCGCTGGCCGTTCGCGCAAGCCGAATGGGCATCTGGGACTATGACGTCGTCAACCACCAGTTAGGGTGCGACGATCAGATGTACCGACTTTTCGGTATGTCGCCCGATCAGTTTGACAACGCCTACGAAGCGTGGTGGGCGCGTGTTCATCCGGATGACCGGCAACGCTGCGATGCCGAGGTACAGGCTGCCATCGACGGAACGAAGGAATTCGATACGGAGTTTCGAATTGTCTGGCTGGATGGAACGGTTCGGAATATTCGGGCGATAGCGACGGTCAATCGTGATGCATCGGGGCAGGCGCTGCGCATGATCGGAACAAACTGGGATATCACGGCGCTGAAAGAGTCCGAGGCACACCTCCTGCAAATGAACGCCAGCCTGGAAGAGACGACAAGCCGGGCGAACGACCTGGCTGTTCGGGCGAGTTTTCTTGCCGACGAAGCGGAAAAGGCAAACGTCGCCAAGAGCGAGTTTCTCGCCAATATGAGCCACGAAATCCGCACCCCGATGACGGCCATCCTCGGGTATGCCGAACTGATTGCCGAACGCTGTGATCGGGAATCGTCGGAACGCAACCTGGAAATGCTCGATTCGATCAAGACAATCACGCGGAATGGACAGCACCTGCTGACAATCGTCAACGACATTCTCGATTTGTCGAAAATCGAAGCCAACAAAATGTCAGTCGAGAACATTCTCGTTCCCACGCTCGGCGTGATCGATGACGTGACGTCGCTGATGCGTGCGCATGCAAGAGATCGTGGACTGGATTTCAGCACGGACATCGTCGGTCCGATTCCGAAGACGATCCAGACGGATCCCGTCCGCCTGCGACAAATCCTGATCAACCTCATTGGGAACGCCATCAAGTTTACGGACACCGGTGGCGTCAGACTCGTCGTGCAGCTCAATCGAGATTCAGACGAACCCCGGATGCAGTTTGACGTGATCGACACAGGCATTGGAATGACCAGCGAGCAGGTCGAAAAGATCTTCCGCCCGTTCACCCAGGCTGACGCAACCACCACGCGCCAATTCGGCGGCACGGGCCTGGGCCTGACAATCAGCCGTCGCCTGGCCCAGCTCCTCGGCGGAGATGTGACATTGGTGAAGACGCAAGTCGGCATTGGAACCGAATACCGAACTCTCGTGTCTGCGGGGTCCCTGGACGGCGTTCAAATGATCGATGGCGCGACGGATGCGGGGGCGAGCGAGGAAGGTCAGCATGCGTTGTCTCAGTCGGCCGCGGCTGGAGGGACCAACTGTCTTGACGGCGCCAATATTCTGCTGGCCGAGGACGGCCCCGACAATCAGCGATTGATCGCGACGCACCTGCGTAACGCGGGAGCCGTCGTGAATGTCGCAGACAACGGACGCAAGGCATTGGAAATGCTCGATGCGGCGGCAGACGAAGGTCGGCACTACGACCTTTTGCTGACGGACATGCAGATGCCCGAGATGGACGGCTATACGCTTGCCAACACGTTGCGTGACCGAAATTCGACGCTGCCCATCGTTGCGCTGACGGCCAATGCGATGACCGAGGATCATGAGAAGTGCGTTGACGCGGGATGCGACGATTACGCAAGTAAACCGATCAACAAGGGCGCACTCCTTGCCAAATGCGCCGCGTGGATCGGAAAACCGAGCGACCACTTCAAACGATCGCCGGTCGGTTGATACGCGCCCGGCGAGTGAATTCCATGAGACTCCCCGTGTCGTCGGAGCGGCGCGTCCCGGATCTCACTCCCGAATCTCGAACGCCACTTCGATGGATTGAAGTGTGCCCGTCCACAATATCACATCGCGATCCCGCAGCATGGGCCGCATCGATGTCGGATAGAGCGACTTCGGAGAATAGACTTTCCGCCTGCTGACGACTTGCAAACAGTACTTGCCCGGTTGCAGCCTTTCCCACATCGCCAGGTGAAGCTGGCCCTCCATCGTCTGCCACGGCGCAAGCCGGATCAGCGAGTAGTTGCCTGACGGGCAGCCGATCGGTACGTCGCTTCTCGGTTGCACTGGCGTGCCGTCCTCTTTCGCGAACATGATCGGCAGATGGCTCATGTCCATGACAGTCGATGCAAACCAGAGCGTGTGGGGCGTGGCACAGGAGGTCACGGCGATCCTGAAGTACGGCGTCTCTTCTCTTTCGTACACGGATTTATCCGACTCAAGGGACAGGTAGAGCCCATTGACGGTTTCGCCGTGCGGTTTCGTGAACGGCGTGGCGTATTCCCTGCACCGGAACAGGTCGATCGTCGACCCTGCCGTGATCGAATCCTCTGCCCGACTTGCAACGATCGACGCCGGTTGGGCCTCCTGCCCGATCTCCCGAACGGGCATATCGATATAAGAGTACGTTGCCGAGTTCCACCAACCCTTGATGGCCTCGGCGCGCAGCGCCGGGTCGTCAAGCTTTGATTGCAGGCGGGCAATCGCCATCCGCGCGGATGGCGACCAGTTCACGATTCCGTACGTGGGATCCCGGGAGAACACGAGATCCTTCAACCATTCAAATTCGCTATCCCTCAGCGCTTCGACACGAGACATGAGCGATTCAATGAATCGAAACGCGCTGTAGCGCCGCATGCGGAGTTGCAACCAGTCGTGGAGCATTTCGCAATCGCAGCATCGAACCCACCCATCGGATGTCGTCAACTCGTAGCCCCGGGTCCAATTCCCGATCAAGTGCACTGGCGCGGCGTGGAGATGAAGGATGATGATCTGATTGTTCTGCCCCGCCCCGGGCGACGCTGCCGACGGCTTCAAGTAGCCGCTGAGCGAATCCCGGCTGTGGCCGTAGGTGAGGTTTACCGTCAGCAAGTCTCCTTTGCTCGCCGTGCCCCAGTAGGCGTCCTGCAACAGTCGGACTTTCCCGCGGACCGCGAACAGCTCGCCATTTGTCACACCCACGCGCCGTCGACTCCATGACACACCGGCGGACTTCGACGTCGTTGTGCCGTTCGGATCCTGCGCCTCCAACCCAGGGATTGCAGTCATCGACACCAGCTCGGACGAAATCAGCTCGACCATCACGATCAGTTCTGAGCGTTCGATCACTTCGTGAGGTGGATCAAATTCCGGCTTGCTGCGCTCGGCCAGGACGCCGGAACATGACGCCAGGACAGCAAGGCCGGCCAGAAGCATCACCAATCGTCTTGAGCGTGTTGCAGAATGTGTCAACTGGAGAGTCCTTCCATCGAATTCTGAGGCCAGGGGGCAATCGCCCTGACTCGCACGTTCCACCCGGAACGGCTGTGCCCACGCCGGCGCCGCCCCGCCGGCGGCGGATCGAAAAGTCAACGCCCATTCAGACGCCGCTTTCCCTTTCGAGTTTCACGATACTTGAGGATTCCTGCTGAAGCGCCCAAACAGCCTGCAAATCGCCGTAGCGTTCCCCCTCAGTTTGGAGACAGCGCGTCTTGCGTGATCGCGGATCAACTGACGCAGCGGTTGTCGTCCGCCACACGGTGCGGTCGAGACCGGCGCAAGCGGGATTGCGTGGCCCAGTTCTCGGTTCTTCACGGGTTTGCGAGGACCGTTGACGGCGCTTGTCGACGCGGCGGCGGCATTCGACCAAGTCCCTTAGGGACGCAACGAAAACAGCCCAGCCTCTTCAAGGCTGGGATTGCGACGAGCGTTGTGCTGCGCAGTGCCGTCCCTCCGGGCAACGCCGGGTGGCCTATCGCTTCAGCGATGGGGGCACGACGATAAGGCTCGCGCACAGCGTCTATGTCGTAAGAAAACGCAACAGCGCCGAACGCATCAGAATTCGAGCCCACCAACACACTCGCCGAATTCCTCACGATTGAGGGACTCTGCCAATTGTGCATTCAGGCCCTGTGATGGCGGCGAATGAGATGGGACGTCTGCGCCTGGAAATTCAAGGTTGCGCGCGGCCCAGAGAACTTTCGGATCTGTATCGTCGCGCCCCCACCCTTGAAAGGGTGGGTCACTCGATCCGCCACTTGGTTCAGGGCGTTGTCCGGAGGGACGGCATGAGCCAGGCGCGTGGCACTCATTCCATCCATACTGGACGGAAATTGGTACTTGGCGCCGCGTGCCCCAGCAATAAATCGCTGGGCTATTCTCAATGGGTTCCTCCGGGATCCTTCGCGGCACACAATCCAACTTCCAGAGCGTGATACGCCATCGTCCCGAAAATCCGTGAAGAACCTTTTTTTCGTCAGAACGAAGATTC
>JAJDEC010000122.1 GCA_029259995.1 Phycisphaerae bacterium | reverse complement strand
TGGCAGCGACGATGGCGTCGGGATGTTCGCGTGCCATCTGGTATGTGGCTCCGGAGTTCGGAGAGAAGAAGGCCGAAAAGGACAACAAGCCGATCCTGTATTACTTCAAGGCGTGGGATTCGACGCAGCATCGGAATATGCTGAAGAACGTGCTTCACGATCCACGCGTGGATCGTGAGCTCAAGCAGACGATCAACATCGAGCTCGAGTATGGTTTCTTCGACGAGGAAAGTGGTCGATTCAATGTTCGCAAGCCACAGGTCTGCGTCTTTGCGGCGCCAGACGGTTCGCGACTGACACCCAATTATTCCGTCAATCCGGTTCCGACGCCGGAGGCGTTCCTGGCCTGGCTGAAAGACGCGAAGAGCAAGGCGCCACAGCTGTCGCCGCCGGCGTCTGCGGACACGACGAAGGCGACTCCGGACGCGACGCCCCCTGAGACGGCGAAGCCCGATGCCGAGGAGAAGCCGGACACGCCGCCGCAGAAAATGGAATGATCCGCTCGTCGTCCCGGCATGTGCATGCTCGACGACCAGGCGAGCCATTCGATCTTGCGGGGGTTCTTGTGCGTGCGGCCACCGCGGATTCCCAGCCCTTGACACATGCGATATAATTGACGGGTGCCCCAATTGAATGGCCACATCTTGCCGTTCGTTCCCGATCACAGCCAAATTGTCGCCATCCCGAATCGGAGGTCCCGATGACTCACGAGCGCATCCTTTCGTCTGTCGCCAATACGTCTGACGATACGGAGTTCTACACGCCGCGGCCCGCCGGCTATAAGCCGGGGAAGACCAAATACGTCGGCGTCTTCGGGACGGTCATGTCCGGCCTTGGAAAGGGCATCTTTGCGAGCAGTCTCGCCAAGGTTCTGAAGGACAAAGGGCTCACAGTCGCGCCGATCAAGCTCGAGGGTTATCTCAATCTGGATTCGGGCACGCTCAATCCCTATCGGCATGGCGAAGTTTTCGTGCTGGACGACGGCATGGAGTGCGACATGGACCTGGGCACCTACGAGCGCATGCTCGATCAGAACATGACGCGCGACAACTTCTCCACGAGCGGTCAGATCTTTACAACAGTCCTGGAGAAAGAACGGCGGGGCGGCTACCTGGGGCGCGACGTGCAGATGATTCCGCACGTCACGGGGGAAGTGAAGAGCAAGCTGCGAAATCTCGCGGTCAAGACGGATGCGGATGTCGTCTTCATCGAGATCGGCGGAACCGTCGGCGACGTCGAGAACGCGTACTACATCGAAGCGCTTCGTCAGTTGGCGTTTGAAGAAGGGGCGAACAGCGCCTGCTGGGTCGCGCTGACGTATATCATTCAGCCGCCGGCATTGGGGGAGCAGAAGTCGAAGGCGGCGCAGCTGGGCATCAAGCAGCTGACGCAGGCCGGCATTCAACCGCACATCATCGCGTGTCGCGCGATCAACGAAGTGACGAGGAAGGCGCGCGAGAAGATCGCGATGTATTCGAGCGTTCCGTTCGAGCGCGTCTTCAGCATGCACGATTGCGAGAGCGTGTATGTGATACCGGAGATGATTCGCCGTGCCGGGCTTGATCAGCACGTGGTGGGGATCCTCGATCTGAAGGAGCGCCTGCACGAGGAGGCGGAGTCGTCGGCGATTGCGCAATGGGATGGTTATCTCAACAGTCTGCGCACGCTGGAAAAAGAGATCACGATCGGCGTGGCGGGAAAGTACACGTCGGTCCGCGACAGCTATGCCTCGATCATCAAGGCGCTGGAACATGCCGGGACGCACGTCGGCGTACGCGTGAAGATTGACTGGCTGGAGGCAAGCGAGGTTGAGGAAGGCAAGGCGGCGGAAGCCTTGCAGCACGTAGACGGGCTGATCGTCCCGGGCGGGTTCGGCTCGCGCGGTATCGAAGGCAAGATCGCCTGCGTCGGCCATGCGCGGACGGCGGGGCTGCCGTTCCTCGGCTTGTGCCTTGGCTTCCAACTGGCCGTGATCGAGTACGCGCGCAACGTGTGCAAACTGGCGGACGCGGGTTCGACGGAGTTTGACGACGACTGCAAGAACGCCGTGATCGACATTCTGCCGGATCAGAAGCAGATCGAGGGGCTGGGCGGCAACATGCGCCTGGGCGGTCAGGACGTCGTGCTGACACCGGACTCGCTGGCGAGTTGTCTGTTCAACGGCTCACCGGAGATTCGGCTGCGCTTCCGGCATCGGTATGAAGTGGATCCGAAGTTCATCGACACGATTCAGTCGGCGGGGATGCTGTTCAGCGGCAAAGCGCCGGACTATCCGATCATGCAGATCCTCGAACTCCCACAGGCGACGCATCCCTATTTCATCGCGACGCAGGCGCACAGCGAACTGACAAGCCGACCACTGCGGCCGGATCCGATGTTCCTGGGGCTGGTGAAGGCGGCGATGGGGCAGAAGTTCGGAGATGCCGGCTCACGTGTGGATGCCAAGTCCATTGATCAGGAACACGCCAGTCAGTAGGCGGCATGTTTTGGCTCGTGCGGTCCGCAGTTAATCGGCCCGCAATGCGGCCCGAATTGCGGCCCGCAGTGCGGACCGAAGTGCGGACCCTGCGAGGCGGAAAGCTTGTCCACCGATGCTCGCGCTGGGCGCAACCCGCCGCAAGCGACTCGACGCCGGACCGGTACGCTTGCATCTCGCCTGCACGCTGAAAACGTGACCTAGGTTGAGTTGCAGAATGTATCATTGAATCCGCAACAGGCCTATTGCCTGTCGCGAACCGGCTATTAGCCGGTTCCACACGATGAATCATTCCCAGTACTTACTTAGGACCGGTTCGCTCGCATCTCGCCCGCACGCTGAAAGCGTGACCAAGGACCGGTACGCTCGCAATCGCATGCACGCCGCAAAGGAGTCGACGTCGGACCGGTTCGCTCACATCTCTCCCGCACGCTGAAAGCGTGACCTATGGGAGCCCGGGGCAAGTGCCGCCCGCGAAGCGGGCAAACGCAGCCCCGGGATTCGAATCCAACCGGGGAGCAAGCACTGAAAGTGCGTTACAACTTTCCGCGCGGCAATGGATGCGCCGCAATCGAGTCGCAAGCGAGTCGCAATCGCGACGCCATCGTGCGGCGATGGGCCGGCGCCGGCACTCCGGGAGGAACCCGAAGATCGCTGCGGCACGCGTGCGATTTGCCGGCGCTTGCTTGCCGAATGACTTGTTTGTTTGCTTGCTGGGTCGTCGAATCGATCCGCAGGTTATGCGCTGTCAGCGTTGCCTGGAAAAATGCCGGACGTTTGTCGGCCGCACCCTTGACATTCGCGAATGCAGTCCGAACCCTGACCGACGCAAGCCGTCGCGCAAAACTCTCGCGGCGGAGCGGTGACAACCCGTCGAAGCGCCCAATGCCGACTACGCGGCAACTTCCTACATGCCAATCGTAAATCCATTGCCCACGCCAGCAAAGCCAGATGCTACTTCAAAACTTCCACTTTCTGCCGCAAAAAGTGGATACTCTGCCGCAATGAATAATCATTGCGCGGAAAGAATGCCAGTCGCCACTGAAAAAATGCCCCATTACAGAGCAGAACTGCGACTGTCTGCCGCAGACTGTCTGCATTTTCCGGCGAAATGGCGGCAGTTTGCGAAAGCGATGGGGCGAATGGTCGATCTCAGCATCGTGAGGGACGCGTTGCGAGCGACAAGTGTAGAGTGATTGAGCACTCGTGCGATTCCCAACCTTTGCATGCGCAAAGGATGGGGCACTCGAGCGAGTGACGAGTTTCGAGTGGTTGAGCGATCGATTGAGCCTCCCGAGCAGTCGGGGGCGGTGTCTCGCGACCGCACTGCTCACAGAGCAGTGGCACGCGACGGTTCCCACGCGTTGCATTCGCACTGATTGGGGCACCCGGACAGGCGGCAGACCGCTGGATCGCTGGGTCCCTTGAATCCTCGATCCCGACGCGCCCGCGGCTCCGCGCAGTCGTGGTGGGCACGGCCCACCCTACTCGATCCCTTTGCATTCGCCGAGCCGTCGTGGTGGT
>JAJDEC010000121.1 GCA_029259995.1 Phycisphaerae bacterium | reverse complement strand
CTTCATTGCGGAACCGACTTTTGTCGCTTTGTGAATCGGCGAGTCGCGGGTTTCACGCGAAGTCTCAGACTTCACACCCACCCTCGGACGATTCGACGTGACCGCACTCCGGACAGCGGCATTCGTTTGGGCCGGTCAGCCCGGTTAATGCACACCCGCAACGGACGCAAAGGTTGTTCTTCTTTCGCTTCAGCAGTCGCTCGTGTAGGTGATCCGTTCGGAAGACCCAACCCACGGAATACGCGAGCGGTAGCGCGGCGGGGAGCCACAGCGGCGCGAAGATCTGGTAGTTGATTCCATGAATCATGATCGCGGTGCGAGAACAATACGTTCCACTGTAATAGACGCCAAACTCCCAAACATGAAGGGACCAGGCATCTGGCGTACGATCCTGCGTCTCCTGGCCGTCGGACCACCATTGGAGGTGAAGCAGACCCCATCGGCATCGGTAGACGACACTCGGAAACTCTGTGTCAGGGTCATCCCAGCCAGGATAGTTCGTCAATCCTCTCACGCAGGAAATCAGACAGAGAATGAGCAGCGCACCACCCAGGACGGAGAGAATTGACAGTAACCGCCGTCGCATACGCGACTGGGCGGACCATCGCTCCGCCAAGAAGCGTTTGCGTACCGGAATTGGCATCTTGCGCAGATTCTATCAAGTGCCCAAGTGGCTGCGTGTCCCGGCCACTGGCTTTCAGCGCGACGGCCATGCACTTTCAGCATCATCGCGTGCGAGCCTACCGCCCTTCTCGATCGCTGGATCCATCGAATCCTCGATCCCTTCCCCCCCCTCACTTCCGCAGCGCCGTCAGCGCCGTCAGCGCCGCGGCCAGCACGGGATCGCCATCCTCGAAGTCACTCATCTTCGTCTTCACACTCACATCCGGCTCGACGCCCTTGCCTTCCAGCAGCGTGCCATCCGGCAGCAAATCCTTCCAGCTCGGTATGTACATCTCCACACCGTTCGGCAGCGCATGCAGTTTCGGGTTGCCGCTGCTGCCGCCGCTTGTGTCGCCGAATGTCTTGACGCGCGGGCCCTGCTGCATCATCAGCAGGAAGGACTCGCAGCTGCTCAGGTTCGCCGGTCCCATCAGCACGGCGACGCGCTTCGTGTATCGCTTTGGTTTGTCGTTGCCCTTGATGACGCGATCGAAGACCTCCCCGAAGCCGCCCGGCTTTGTCGCATCCCGATAGGCGTCCTTCGAATAGACGTGCTCGCCCTTGACGAACCACTGCGCGATCGCGCGGGCCATCAGCTCGTCGCCGCCGCCGTTGGGGCGGACGTCGATGATCAGCGACGTCGTGTCTTTGAATGTCGCGAGGACCTGCTCGATTTCCGCGACGCATGCGTCCCGATCGCCCGTCCACGACGCGATCAGCAGATAGCCCACGTCGTCGCTTGTCCGCGTGCTGTAAAGGATGTCACTGTGCTTCGTCAGCTTGCCGAACTTTTTCTCGACGGATTCCAATCGGAAGTTGCCCTGGTACCTGCGCTGAAACGTCGCCTTCGCCGCCCCGTTCACTTTCATCCACAAGTGCGGGTCCTTGGCGGGGCGCAGCAGTCTTGCAACGCCGTCGGCCCAGGCGCTGGTGCCCTTCGCCGCAATGATCTTGTCGCGATGTTTCTTGAAGCGGGCCGGCCAGTCGATACCGAGCCGATCGACGTACGCGTAGTCATTCCGGATCGCCTCCGCCAATGCGTCGAGGCTGCGCTCGTTCAGCGCCCGCTGTTCCTTCGGATTCCCAATCGCGCGCGTCGAGAAGCTCCATGGTGTTGGCGTCGCGGGGGTACCGTCGGCGCTGCGGCAGTTCTGCGCCGCCGGACAGTTAATCGACATCTGGTAGGCATGGTCCGGCGCCAGCGTGACATGCAGGACGAGCGTTCGCGCATCGCGCCATTCGGGCTTGCCGTTCAGCACAGGAAACGTCGGTCCGCCGCCGCAGACGGAGAAGCCGCCGGTCTGCATGTCGACGTCGAATCGCACGATCAGCTCCGCCGTGCCGGGATCGACGTCGTTCGCCCCGTTCGCCGGTTCCAGGGAGATGACATTCGGCGCAGCAAGGGTGATCGCCGGCCGGGCCAAGCCGACGGCAAAGACCAATGCGCTGACCGTGATGTGCAGTCGTTGAATCATGGGAACTCTCTCCTCCCAACTTGCATACGCAGAACCGCATGACGTGTTAAAAGATTATACGTCGCGATGCGGGATTGGACGCGTCGGGCGGCCGCGCGTCGGGCGGACGCCCTGTTCTGCAACGCATGGCGATCCGGGGACCGCGCCCCGCCGCCATGGACAAGCCCCCCAGCGCCGATATCATGGCCGATGGTCAGCAATCGCGTTTTTCAACTCAGGAGTTCTGCACCATGCGACGAGCAAAAATCACGATCATCGGCGGCGGAAATGTCGGCTCGACCTGCGCCCATTGGACGGCGGCGAAGGAACTCGGCGACATCGTTCTTCTCGACATCGTCGAGGGCATGCCACAGGGCAAGGGCCTCGATCTGCGACAGGCTTCGCCCATCGAACGATTCGACGCCAACATCATCGGTACCAACAGCTATGACGATACGAAAGACAGCGACGTCGTCATCATCACCAGCGGCATCGCCCGCAAGCCCGGCATGAGCCGCGACGATCTGATGGCGACGAACATGAAGATCGTTCGCAGCGTCAGCGAGCAGGCCGCCAAGGCGAGCCCGAAGGCCATCTTCATCCTCGTCAGCAATCCGCTCGACGCCATGGTCCAGGCGGCGTGGAAGGCGACCGGCCTGCCGACGAACCAGATCGTCGGCCAGGCGGGCATCCTCGACACGGCCCGCTATCGCGCGTTCATCGCGATGGAACTCAATTGCAGCGTCGAAGACATCTCCGCCGTCCTCATGGGCGGCCACGGCGACGACATGGTCCCGCTGCCGCGCTACACGAGTGTCGGCGGTATCCCCGTCACGGAACTGATCAAGAAGGACAAGCTGGACGCGATCGTCGATCGCACCCGCAAGGGCGGCGCCGAAATCGTCGGCCTGCTCAAGACGGGCAGCGCGTATTACGCGCCGGCCGCGGCGACCGTGCAGATGGCGGAGGCGATCATCAAGGACAAGAAGCGCATCCTTCCGTGCGCCGCGTATTGCAAGGAGGAATACGGCGTGGGCGGCTACTTCGTCGGCGTGCCGTGCATGCTCGGCAACGGCGGCGTGGAGAAGGTCATCGAGCTGGACCTGACGGACGACGAGCGGAAGATGTTCCAGGCGAGCGTCGAGCACGTGAAAGAGCTTGTGGGCTGGGTGGAGAAGAACTGGTCGGCGGAGTAGTTTGAAATTGAACAAGGCATGGGCATTGTTCCCTCAGAAATTGAAAGTCATCCTTGAAGAAGCGATGGGCGAGAGCTTTGGTTAGGAAAAGCAAATGCTTTGCCGCTTTGTCGAATCGTATGACCTCTTCCCGTTGAATCTGGATGCGGCCCATTTCTTGCCCATAGTTCCTGATCCGCAGAGTTACGTTCAAGACGCAATGGGGTCTCCGCCCCGAATAATCAAGATCATCGAAGCAATGCATGCAGAGATGGAAGGCGCAGACCCCGTTGTCCTGCACGACCTTGAGCATTGGATTTCCTGCGACCTGAGTGGCCCAGGGGAAACGCTCCCTGGGCCACCGGACTATTGTCGCCTGCTTCGTCAACTCGAGATCTGCGGAATCCGATTTGTGCAAGGCAAACTCGTGCCTATTGACTCGGAGGCCCCAGCCGAACAACAAGACAAGACTGAACTCGCGTCGGCAACAGGCCGATTCCAAGAACTTGATCCCAATCTGCTAATCCACCACATCGACGAGAGCGACTCGACATTTGAGAACGGCAACTGCGGCGCGAGTGCGAGCGAGGCCCGAAGGTTTCTTGAAGGCCTCGTTCACAATATCGCTACGGCAGAATCAGCGCACAGAAACGAGCAGATTCCAAACTACCCGACACTCGACTTTTGAAAGCGATCACCTTTCGGTGAGCATGTCGAGGGGTTATCCTATTTTGAAACATGAGTTTCGCCGTCAAGGAGCAGACGTGTAGTATTGGGCATCGCTCGTTACGTCGCTAGCTTCACCCGCCGGTCCATGTACAGATCGTGGCCATCGAACAACGATAACTTGACTCTTTCAGGAGCCACTTAGTCGTCCCTGAATAACGCTGCATCCCTTCATATTTATTGAGTGAAACTGTCTCAATCGGCTGTTACACTTTGCAAGGAACCCGTGGAGATCGGGTGAAAACCTTGCAATTCAGGGATGGATTCCATGCAGCCCAAACG
>JAJDEC010000013.1 GCA_029259995.1 Phycisphaerae bacterium | reverse complement strand
ATCCTGAATAATGAGATCGCAACCGCCATTCGGGAGGTCGATGCCGGACAGCATGTTCCGATGCCGCCAGGGCTGATGACGCCAGATGCGGAATTGGCGATGACACCTTCGTCACGCATGGCCGGCGCGATCGTCGATCAGCAGGATCTCTTCGATCGTATTTTCGTGGGCGATGGCGGCTGGCTGGATGTTGCAGAAGCTGCTGCGGTTACATGGCGAACCGGAAAAACGCATTCCCGTCTCTGGAATCTGACGTCGCCGGTCTTCTTTGATCGTGACGAGGCTGAGGCTGAACTGTCGGAATTTCTGAAGCAGCTCGATCAATGCAGGAGTATCGCGGACCTTAATATGACAGCGCTATGAAGTATCCGCTCTTCGGCTGGTGCGCCGTCGGCTTTCGTAAGACATTTGGTTACGCGCCTGATAGTACTCGCATCGGCGGATCAATTCCTTCCATGAATCCGGGAAGGTCCTCCAGATTCTCGACGCCAGCGTGTTCGCGACGTCGGCCACCTGCTCCAAGGTGATCATCGGGTTTTTCCCCCCGAAGCCGCTGCGTTTCAGCGGCCAGGAAGTACATCACCATGCGCGTGCACAGCCAGTGTCGAATCAGGCTCTTGTAGGTGCGAACCTCGAATGCGCCGAAGCCCGCCTCTTGCTTGGCTCGTTCGAACCACTTCTCCACATGCCATCGCGCGAATGCCGCACGCAACATTGCAATCACACTGACGCTTGCGGACGCGTTGCTCACGAAGTATTTGTATTCGCCGGTCGCCGGATTGCGGGCCACGATCAACCAATACTGCCGATCGGACGGCTCCGAAGCGCCGCTGGACGTATCCAACGTGTGAACTCGCGCGGCCTTCACTTCCCAGATCATTTCGCCGCGTGTCGTGTCTTTGATCTTGACACTCCGCCACGATTGGCCCGTAAACACAGGACTGTGACGGCAGACATTGTCCGCGCGCTTCGCAGCGTGGGCGCGTTGGAATGAACGGCAGCTTGGCAGTGTCGGCCAACAAAGAAAGTTGCGAGGAACTTCACCGATGCCGCGCTGACCGAGCGCGTCGAGACAGACCCAGAACATGGGAACGCCGCCATACTCTTCGTCAAACGTGATCCAACGAAATCGAACGCCGTTGCCGATGGCGTGCGCCACTTGGTCGAGTGCGATCTGCCACTTGGGACGGTATTCAAGATCGTCGGGAATCCCCGCTTCGCGGCAACGCGTCCGATCCTCGGCCCACGACTTCGGCAGGTAAAGGTCGCTGGCCAGCATGCAACTGAACGGGTTGGTCGAATGGTTGTCGGTGTACAGCAGGTGCTGGCCGACGATGCAGTTGTCCACCTTGCCGAGTTCGCCACACCATTGCCGTTGAACGCCGGGCGTCTTGTTCCCTTGTTTTGCGTGGCCGGAACCATCGATGACGCCGATGGCATCGTCACAGCCGTGCTCGTCCACGACCAGGCGTTGCAGATGATCTGCGACACGCTGCTCGTGCCACACGAACATCGACAGGAACTCCTGAAGCGTACGCACCGGAACACCGGCCGCCAGCGCGATCGGCTCGATACTCTTGCGTTTCAGGTCCGCCAACAACCCAGCCAGATAACTGTGCAAATGCACGAACGTCGATTGGCGAGGGAAATAGGGGCGAAACAACTCCAACAGCGCAGCCAGCCGCGGCTGCAACGATCGAATCTGATCGGCGTTCATCGGCGACACTCCCGGATCTACATCCGATGATGTCATCGACAACTACCTCCAAAACGCTTGAGCTAATCCAGCGCTGTCATGTTAGGTGGCTCCTTGGCGGTTAAGGACGACGTGGATACAAGCACATACGTTGGAGAGTGGCACCACGTTGCGGGTGTGTATTCGGCGAGTGGAGGAATCGCTCGACTCTACGTTGACGGTTTTTTGAAGGGTGAACTTGCCGCGGTTGGCCCCATACGTTTCTCAGGTGCAGATCTGTGGATTGGAAATTCCGAGGGAATTGATGCCAGCTTCCATGGCCAGATCGACGAAGTTCGAGTGTGGTCGGTTTCAAGGAGTCAGTCTGAAATCCTCGATTCGATGTATCGCCCTCTGTTTGGAACGGAAACGGGGCTGGTGGGCTACTGGAAGCTCGATGAAGGTCAGGGACAGACGGCGTTGGACGCATCGACATCCGGAGACCATGGCCGACTCGGTATTGACGATTCCCCACTTGGTGATGGCAATGATCCCCTTTGGAGCGTCGAAGGTTCCCCGATTCCGGTAACCGACTGCAACGCCAATGGCACGCTGGACGAATGCGATATCGCGAACGAAATCAGTGAAGACTGCAACGAAAACAGCATCCCTGACGATTGTGAACCCGGGGGCCTCGATGACTGCGACGGCGACGGAATCAGCGATCTCTGCGAATTCTATGTGGGTGAGGTGATCGATTGTGACAACGACGGTGTCCCCGATGCATGCCAGCTCTCGATGAACGATTGCAACGACAACGGCGTGCCGGACCAGTGTGAGCCGGATTGCAGCAACGACGGTGTTCCCGATGCCTGCGAATTGAGCAACGGCGACTGCAACGCGAACGGCGTGCCGGACATCTGCGAACTCCAGCAAGCGAACTACGCATTGGACTTCGACGGCGTAGACGACAGCGTGCGCGTCCCCCGTGATCCCTCATTCGAGCCCGCGCTCGAATTGACGCTCGAAGCCTGGATTCGCCCCGATTCGGCCGGCTCGTTTCATAGTCGGATTCTCCGCAACGCCGGAAGTTTCAATTCCGGGTACATCTTGTCCTGGCAGCAAGGCGGCAATGGCCGGCTGCAGTTGCGAATCGACAGCGCGTCCCAGGGCTCGGTCTACCCGACGGATACCGTGCCGACGAGCACCTATTTCGGGCAATGGCATCACGTTGCCGGCGTGTATTCCGCCACAGGCGGCTACGCACGGATTTACGTAGACGGGATTTTGAAAGACGAAAAGCCCGCCGTAGGGACGCTGTTATATTCCGGAAACGATCTTGGTATCGGCAACTTCTTCGCTGGCAGCAACGAAGACTTCGACGGCTTGATCGACGAAGTGCGAATCTGGTCCGTCGCGCGAACCCAGCCCCAACTTGTCCAGGACATGCATCGTTCCCTGTTGGGCACAGAAGCCGGGCTTGTGGGCTACTGGAAACTCAACGAAGGCGGCGGCCAGCTGGTGATCGACAGCTCGCCGTCTGGCAATCACGGTCGTCGTGGTTTGGACGACCTCCCGCAGGGGGATATTGCGGACCCGGCATGGTTGATTTCCAACTCCCCCATTCCCGTAAACGACTGCAATCTGAATGATCGTCCCGACGAATGTGACATCGCGGACTTGACGAGCAGCGACTGCAATGCAAATGGCATCCCCGATGAGTGCGAGCCCGGCGGTTCGGCGGATTGCGATGGGAACGGAATCAGCGATCTGTGTGAGCTGTATACGGGAACATCGCCAGACTGCGACAACGACAGTGTTCCGGATGTCTGCCAGCTATCGGGCAATGACTGCAACGGCAACGATATCCCCGACGAATGCGATCTCATCGGCAATGATTGCAACGGAAACGGCATCCCGGATGATTGCGATGTCGACCCGCTCGATCCAGACGGAAACGGCCAGACGAGCAACGACTGCAATAACAACGGAGTGCCCGACGAATGCGACGGAAACCTCACGAATCATGCGTTGTTATTCGACGGTCAAGACGACGTCGTCACACTGCCCGACGGGTTGGTACACGCTGGTACGACGATCACTTTTGAGGCATGGTTCAAAACTCTCAACCGAGGCGTCATCTTTGGTTATCAGAATACGGCGTATCCAGCATCGCCATCGAATTACGTATCAGCAGTTTACGTGGGCGACGACGGCCTCCTAAGGGGCGAGTTCTATCAGGGATCGACATCATCAATTATCACAACTGATGCGCCTGTCAATGACGGTCAATGGCATCATGTAGCGCTGGCCGGAAACGGTAACACGCAGAACATGTACATGGACGGCGCGTTCGTCGGAACGCTTTTGGGCAACATCAACCATCTTGACATGATCAAGAACCAGATTGGAATCGGGTTTAGCGCATCAAACAACTGGCCAGGCCTGCCGGCTGGATGGCATGGTTTTATGGGGCAAATTGATGACGCCCGCATATGGAATTCGGCACGCACACAGCAGCAGATCATCGATAATATGCTAGCCATCGTGGAACCCAATCCCACAGGTTTGCTGGGTCGCTGGCGGTTTGATGAGGGGTTTGGGCAAGTCGCCGTCGATTCAAGCCCGAACGGCAACAACGGCCTCCTTGGTGTTGGGATCACAGTTGACAGTAGTGACCCGACGTGGATCCTGTCGGATTCCGCCGAGGTTCTCGATGACTGCAACAACAACGGCGTCTTTGACGAGTGCGATATCTCGGGCCAACTCAGCAATGACTGCAATGGAAATGGGATCCCTGACGAATGTGAGCCCGGCGGGAACGCCGACTGCGACTTAAACGGGACGACCGATCTTTGTGAACTCGCCATGGGCGAGGTCGATTGCAATAACAATGACATCCCGGACTCCTGTGAACTTGCAGGCATGGACTGCAACAGCAACGGAATGCTCGATGTGTGCGACCTCTTCGGCAATGACTGCAACGGCAATGGCACACCGGACGATTGCGAAATCGCCGCAGGCGCCGAAGACTGCAACGAGAATGGCGTTCCCGACGATTGCGAGTTGATATCGGAACGACATGCCCTTCATTTCGACGGCTCGGACTATGTATACGTACCGCCATCGCCAAGTTTGGCAATCTCGAGCAACCTGACCATCGATCTCTGGGCAAGGCTCGAAAACCCGTTCGGCGGAGCCCAGATGCTGATCATCAAGG
>JAJDEC010000120.1 GCA_029259995.1 Phycisphaerae bacterium | reverse complement strand
GCGTCAGCAAGTGGTCGAGCGTCTGTTCGCATTTTCAATCGATCCACTTCTGCGAGAAACGAGCATCGCGCCAGTGAGCGGCGCTCGTTGATCAGGATACGCGCGCTTCGCCAGGCTACCCGCGACCGACTCCCTGACGGTCGCGGCTCGGTACGAGCAGCGCTGCTCAGTGCTCACGTCGCAAGACGCATCACTTCCGTCCCACCACATTCCCCATACAACGAACCGCCCCCACCAAATGACTGATCGTCGACACATTCACTTCGCGCACCTGCACGCCGAGCGACTCATAGACTTCCCGCGCCGCCTTGTCGAGCGCCGGAATCTCGTAGATCGGCATGATGACGATGCGCTCGCCGTTGCGCGTTTCCTGCAGCACGTTGTTGTATGTCACGATGAAGTCGCCGCCGCGGCTGTCGGCATACGGTATACGAATCACTTCGACGCCTTCGGCCGTGAGTCGCTCCGCGATGTCGTCCAGCAGCTTGTTGCGCGCCGCCGTGAAGTCTGGCCCCACGGGCGGCGGCATGTTGGGCGTGATGTAGAGCCGTTCGTACAGCGCCTGCTTCGACGCTTCGTCGGCCGATGCAATCACTTGTCGCGCCAACGCCGGGCTGCCGACAAGAACCTTGCCGTCGTCAATCGCCGTGAGATACATATCGACATGATCGCAAGGCACGCCGCCCGCTTCATCGCCGACAATAATGAGCCTGCCCGCAAGCAGATCATCCAACAGTTCGCGAACACGCAGCGCATCGCCCGACGCGGCGTTCTCGCTCAGCGCGTTCGCGCCGACATACACGTTCGATCGCGATGCAACGACGTTGCCGCCTTCCAGCACCAGCGCCGTATCAACGCGCTCACAAGTCAGCGCAACAGCGTTAAACGCATCGGGAATACCGCGCTCGTTGCTGCGGCGATCCGAATCAAACGTCGGCGGAGGTTCCGGCGTGATCCATGCAGGCACGGACTGCGACGCCGTTCGACGCGTCGCGATATATCGATCCCGCGCCCACATCAACAGCGGACCATCCACCGCCAGCAGGCGCACATTGCCGCGCTCCGTAAACTTCCACTGCCGCAATCGCCCCGTCACTTCGTCGACGGCCTTCTGCGAATTGCAGACGAGCGTGAACGTCGTATCCGGCAACGCCTTCAGCAAGTCATGCGTAGCGCGCCAGGATTGACCGACGAGATTCTCGGGTTGATGGACGACGATGTGATCGATGGCGCCCGAATACTCGGACAACGGCGCAAAGCGGCCGCGGCCGGTCAGCGACGCATCCGGCGTATTCGTTGAACTGCCGGCCCCGTTGTCCGGCTTGGTTCCCGAATCACAGGACACGGCGACAACAAGCATCAATACGAGAATTGTCGCAGCAGATTGAATGGCGCGTCGCCGCATGGGATGTCGCAATCGTATGTCTGTGTGCGAGGTCCGGCGCTATTTGATGTCGCCGTGTTGATCTCGATTGTATTCGGCACGGCGGCGTTTGCGAAGCGGAAAACGAGGCGACGCCCAAGCTGTACTACCAGTCGAGCGGTTTACGCCATGCGTTTCGCAGCTCTTCAAGCGGCATCTCCAGGACTGCGCCAGCAGCCGCGCTCTTTGCGTATACGGGCTGACAGATGAATCGCGGGGACGCGGGACCTTTAAACAGGGCGCCCACATCGAATTCGACACCGCCGTCGATCGTCGCGATGTCGGATGCGAGGTCCTGCCATGTCTTCGGCGCAGCCTCGTTATCGAACCCGAGGGCCAGCAGGTAACCGAAACACGGACCGGACTCAACGTTGGCGATTCGTGAGTCGACATCAACACCCGTCATGATCGAACAGTCGGCGCCGATGCCCATTTCCGTCAGCGCCACCAGCATGCCGCCATCGCTGACATCGTGCGCTGCGGCAATGTGGCCCGTTCGAATCCCCTTGGCGACAGCGACATGCAACATCGCCAGCCCATCCAGACGCACATCGGCCCATTGCGACTTGGCAACGCCGACAAAACGCACCATGTAATCTTCGTTCGCCGTAATCGGCGGGATCGCCGAACGAATGCACTTGTCCACATTATCAATCACGGACATCGCCGAAATCAACAACGTGTGCGGTATCCCCAGCTTCCCGGGCTGTCGCGCGAACCCATCACGAACGCGCTTCGAATATTCGCCGTAACGCTCGTCGACAACGCGCTGCACTGACGCCGCATCGCCTTCGCTCATGGCGAACACGTTGTTCAGCGAGTCCTTCCCACTGATGAACGGAAGACCGTAGGCCTTGGCCGCGTCGTAGCACGCCTGGCATGTGCGAACAAGCGCCCCCAACGAACGCGGATCGTCCGAACTCGGCCAGCAGAAGTTATCCAGGATCGCCATGTTCCGCGGATCGCCGCCGACGCAGACGCAATTCCGCACGGCCTCGTCGATCGCCGCAATCGTCATCCAGTAGGGATCGACATCGCCGAGATCCGGCGCGAGACCGCAGCCGAGAACCACGCCCTTGTTCGAATCCAGCCGCGGCCGCACGACGGCCGCATCGCCGGGCCCTTCGCCGGGACCGACGAGCGGTTTGACGGCCGAGCCCGCCTGCACCTCGTGATCGTATTGCCGGATGATCCAGTGCTTCGACGCAATCGTCGGATCGCTGAGCGTCGAAATCAGCTTGTCGCGCACGGCGCGCAACGCGGGCGATGTCTTGAAGACCTTGCGATGCTGGGACGGCTCAAGCCCGACTGGACGATCCGCGTCGATGAGCGGCGATATCGATTCGGACCCACATGACGCTGTGCCGTCAGTCGCCGCTTCACTGTCCGACGCTGCGGCTTCCGTCACCGAAGGTTTCCATTCGGCAACCTTTTCGCGCTTCGGAATGCCATCGTGAAGGAACTCCATGTCGAGTTCGCCGACAGTCGTGCCGTCATATCTAACCAC
>JAJDEC010000119.1 GCA_029259995.1 Phycisphaerae bacterium | reverse complement strand
CCCGTCAGCGCGTCAAGCCCCGCCGTCAGATCGTCCGCCGTCAGTGACGGACAATCACAGCCGACAAACGCGACACGCGAAAACCCCGACGCAAACCCCATCGCTGAAATACGCATGAGCCGATCGCCCAGGTCCCCAGCCCCCTGAGGGCGCGCCGAGCAATTCGACGTCAGGTATTCCCCGAAGTCCGCAGCATCCGGAGACTGCGCAAGCCAGCACGTCACATCACGCAAACCCGACGCAATTCCCAGCGTGTATCTCAACAACGCCGCGTGAATGGCCGACGCCTGCACGTCAGTGACGCGACCGATCAATCGTGTCTTCACACGCCCCGGCTCGGGATACTTTGCAAAAACCACGATCAACGAACCATCGCTCACGAAGTGCAACCGTCCTGTCTGCCGTCAGATACCGAACGCGTTCAGTGCCGCACCGATGAAACCGGCGTCATTCCCGAGTTGAGCGAGCCGAATGTCGGGCAACGACGCAAGCCGGCTGGACATCATGTCCTCACATTGTCGATTGACATTGGCCAACAGAAACTCGCCGGCGGCGCTCATCCCGCCCCCCAGCACGATGCAAGCCGGGTTCAGCGTATGCTGTAAGTTGATCGCGGCGATCGAAAGGTATCGGCACGATTCGTCCCACGCCTGCCGCCCCTCAGCGTCTCCGGCCTTGGCCGCCTCAACCACATCCGCCGAGTTTAGCGGCTCTCCACGATGAACGCGTTCGCTCAGAACCGATTTCGCGCCTGTCTGAATCGCCTCCACGACGCGCCGCGCCGTCGCGGACGCTGACGCGTAGACTTCGAGACATCCTTGCTGCCCGCACGTGCATCGTCGACCGCCCGGCTGCACAATCGTGTGACCCAGCTCACCGGCCGTCGCATCCGATCCATGCCACAAAGATCCGCCCAGAACAATTCCCGAGCCGACGCCCGTTCCCAATGTCAACAAAACCATCGATTCTGAACCGCGTCCGGCCCCGATCTTCGCCTCGGCGAGCGCCGCGTTGTTGGCATCGTTCTCTATCGAAACACGAAGTCCCGTTCGATCACCCAACAGCTTCGCAACCTGCACGTTTTCCCAGCCGGGAAGATTCGCGCAATCAATCACGCGCCCGTCGCGATAATCCACCAGCCCGGGAACACCGACGCCCAGACCCACGACGTGCCCCGATTCCAGGCCGAGCGACTCGATCATCGACGACACCATCGTCGCAATCTGCGCAATCACGGAATCGAGACCGCTGCCGTTCGCTGTCGGTGACTCTCGCTGCGTCAGCACATCACCACTGGACGTGACCGCCCCGCCCTTGATGGCAGTTCCGCCGATGTCGATGCCGATGGCCACTTTTTCGGATGGGTTGTTCACAATGCGATTCCATCAATTCGGCGCCACGATTTCACAGCGCCGATTCCGCATGGATTGGCAGGCCGTAAAATCGGATCGTATTCGCACGAACGCGTCTGGCAAATGTCTCCAATTCCTCTCCGCGGCCGGCAGCGATACATCCGCCAGTGTGCGGCAAAAACGACGGTTCGTTCGGACGAACGCCTCGCACGGGAACGGGCGAGAGATACGGGGCGTCCGTCTCGATCATCAGCCGATCCGCAGGAACCCGGCGCGCCACGTCACGCAGCACTTCCGATTTCTTGAATGTCACGACACCCGTCAGCGAAATCCAATACCCGGCCGCGATGATCGCTTCCGCCTCCTCCAGTGTCCCCGTGAAACAGTGGAATACGACGGGCGTCGTCGGTGCGGCGGACTTCAGGATAGACATCGTGTCGTCATGCGCTTCACGGGAGTGAATCACAATGGACTTCTGAACCTTCGCCGCGATCTCCAGCTGCGTCTCAAACACCCGCTTCTGCGCGTCCCGATCCGCAAAGTCGTAATGGTAATCCAGGCCCATTTCCCCGACCGCGTAAACATCCCCCCGCGAAACGACTTCCAGGAGTCCGTCCGACCAGCCGGCCGCCACCTTTTCCGCTTCATGCGGATGAATGCCCGCAACGGCATGCACGTTGTCGAATTGCTGCGACATCGCCAGTACGCGCTCCGCGTCCGCAAGATCCGTCGCGATACAGACACAATCCGTCACGCCGGCCGCTTCAGCCCGACGCAACACGTCCCCGACCTGAGGAGACAGGGCGTCAAACGTCAGATGGCAATGGGAATCGATCCAGGTCATGGTTCACGCAAATCAGATCAGTACGTCATGCATCTGATGGGAGCTCGCCGACAGGCTAGCCGACGAATCTCGTCGGTACAAACGCCTCTTCGATGTGTCGAATCTCCGGCGCACCGCGCGCGCCCAGAATGACAGAAATGACGTCAAATCGATAAGCCCGATCCGGCCGACCGTTCGACGCGAGCCATTGCGCAGCGACGCGCTCAAGCTGACGCCGTTTGGCGCGATCGACATTCTGCTCCGGATCCGCATCGATATCGTGCGTTCGCGTCTTGACTTCCACAAAGACGATCGCATCCCCATCGTCGCCGACCAGGTCCAGCTCACCCATGGGACACTTGTAATTCGTATCGAGAATCCGCCAGCCTTTCTGACGAAGGAACCGCCGAGCGGTCCGCTCACCCTGCTTGCCCGGATCGCGCCCAAAAAACCACATTGTCGAGAATTCATCTCCCGCGCAAGAAAAAAAGCGGGCCAACGGATTCCCGCTGGCGCCGCCTGAATAACAGATGTGTCGACCAAGATCGACCGCAGTCGCAGGGCCGAGCCGAAACGACCGACGCGGAACCTAGACCGCCGCCGGCTCGGGTTCCGTCTGTCGCGGCTCCGGCTTCGACGGCGTTGTCGCCGAAGTTCCGTCGACCTTCTTCTTGAATACGCGGCGCTCGCGGAGTTTTCGCGACTTGCCAACCCGATCCCGAAGATAGTACAGCTTCGCCCGTCGCGTCTTGCCGTGTCGCTGAACTTCGATGTTCGCAATGCGCGGCGACTGAACCGGGAAAATGCGCTCGACGCCTTCGTTGTTCACGATGCGTCGAACCGTGAAGCTTTCCGTCATGCCGCTTCCACGCCGACCGATGACGACGCCAATGAACGGCTGAATCCGCTCCTTGTTGCCTTCGACAATCTTGACGCCGACGGATACCGTGTCACCGACTTCAAACTCGGGCAGGTCTGATTTCATGTTCGCCTGTTCTACAGCGGCGATAAACTTGTTCTTCATCGTTCTTCTCCACGGCTAGCCGTCATTCGACAGGTCTTCGCCGCCATCCGAATTCGTATCGGGCAACAAGTCGGGGCGTCGTGACTTCGTTCGCTCCAATGCCTGCTGCGTTCGCCAGTCTCGTATGCGGCCGTGATCGCCGCTCATCAGCACGTCGGGAACCGTCATGTCCCGAAACACGCGCGGTCTCGTGTATTGCGGGTATTCGAGGCACTGTTCCGAGTCACCGGCCGTGATCGAGAAGGAATCCTCCGCCGAGGACTCGTCGTCGCCCAGCGCGCCCGGCAGAAGCCGAACAATTGAATCCACCACCACCATCGCTGCCGCTTCGCCGCCGGAAAGGACAAAGTCCCCGATCGAAATCTCCAGCGGCTTCAGTCCGACTCGTATCCGCTCGTCAAATCCCTCGTAATGCCCGGCGATCAGGATGAGCCGCTCATGGCTCGCCAGTTCGCCTGCCATTTTCTGATCAAGACGCCGGCCTTGCGGCGTCAACAGAATTCGCGTCGCCCGACGCGGATCCTGACTTTCTATCGCTTCGACCGCGTCGAAGATCGGACCGCACATCAGCACCATGCCGGGACCGCCGCCGAAGGGACGATCATCCACACTGCGATGCCGATCCGTCGTGAACGAGCGCAAGTCCTGGCACACGATCTCGACAGTGCCCGCCGACTGCGCCCGGCCAAGAATGCTCGCCGAAAAATACGGCTCGCACACTTCCGGAAACAATGTCACGACATCAATTCGCATGGGCCGTGACTGCGGCAGCACTCGCGCTAGCTCGCGGCCGTCTTCTCCGCCGACTGCGGTCGCTCAATCCCGTTTCGCTTGAGAATCGATGCGACGGAATCCGACACCTTTGCACCCATGCCGAGCCAGTATTCGATCCGATCGCGATTCAGAGTTTCGCGCTTGGACTTGTCCTGCTCGAATGGATCAACGTGCCCCAACTCTTCGATGAAGCGTCCTGTCGGCGGATATCGATCGTCCCCCGCGCGAACGCGAAAGAATGCTCGATGTCGCCGACCCAATCTGACCAATCGCAACGAAACTGCCATAACGATCCCGGGTGCCAAGTACCTGTCGATTCAACTATTACACAACGACAGGCGGCCCGTTATTTTGACGGGCGCAAACCTGCGCAGAATCCCAGAGTATACCCGATCTGGTTGCCCCGCCAACCCCATTTACCACCCACCAAATCCCACCCCCGCCAACCAACGCCCCCC
>JAJDEC010000118.1 GCA_029259995.1 Phycisphaerae bacterium | reverse complement strand
TGCCGTTCCGATGGCAGTATCGACGATATCGCTGACGACGGCGCTGGCTGTCGGACCGCCTCCGGCGCCGCGGCCGTAGAGCAGGACGTGACCGACGGCGTCGCCGTAGATGCTGACTGCGTTGAAACTTCCGGCGACTTTCGCGAGCGGATGCGACGACGGAATGAACGTCGGTCGCACGCTCAACTGCACGCCGTTATCGACGCGTTCAGCGACGGCAAGCAGTTTGCATGTGTAGCCGAGTTCGCGGCCGGCGATGAGGTCCGTCAGTTGCAGATCCTGGATGCCGCGGATCATTGGGATGGCGTCGAAGGCGATGTTCTCGCGCATGGCGACGGACGCGAGGATGGCGAGTTTGTGGGCGGCGTCTGTACCGTCGATGTCGAGCGTCGGATCGGCCTCGGCGTAGCCGAGGGACTGTGCTTTGGCGAGGGCGTCGGCGTAGGACGACTGGCGATCGAGCATTTGCGTCAGGATGTAGTTGCAGGTTCCGTTGAGAATGCCGTAGACGGCGGTGATTTCGTTGGCAACGAGGCCACGGCGAATGGAGTTGATCAGGGGGATCCCACCGCAGACGGCACTTTCGAAGGCGATGCAGACGCCGGCCTTGCGGGCGGCCGCGAAAAGTTCGGCGCCGTGTTCGGCGAGCAGGGCCTTGTTGGCCGTGACGACGTGTTTGCCGTGGGCGATGGCTTGTTGGACGACTTGGCGAGCCTGATCGATGCCGCCCATCAATTCGACGACGATCGAGACGTCGGGATCCGTAATCGCGGCATCGGCGTCCGTCGAGACGAGCGACCTGGGAATGCAGGCGTCGCGAGACTTCGCGGCGTCGCGCACGACGATTCGGCGAATCTCCAGCGATTGACCGGCCAGTGTGCTGAACTGATCGCGACGCGATGCGAGGATACGAACGACCTCGGTTCCGACGTTTCCACAGCCAATCAGCGCGATACCTGCCATATGGATTCCAACGGCGAACGAGGGAGTCAGAGTGAGTTCTGTGCCGTCTATTTGACCGGGAAATGGGGATCGTTGGAGCTGGGCATGTCGCTCACTGGATGGCCTGCGGCAGATGTTGCGCCGACCTCTCGGAAGTGAACTGCGTTAAGGTTATGTCATCAAAACACATAGGTGTGTGAGCCGGTGATCAAGTCTGCGGACATATCGGCCGATAACCTTCGAGGGCGACGATATGCGGCATACGTTGGTGTGCTTGCGCGTTGCCGGCGGATTTCAAATGGCTGACGCTCTGACACTTCAATCGACCTTGTTCGATCAACCCATGGCGCGACAGCGCGTTTCGGGTGCTCGCGTACCTTGCGTTCCGTTTGACGAGAGCGAGACGGAGGACATCGTCCTCGTGCCCGCAGCGTTCGATCGTCGTGTTGAGGACGGATCCTCGCGTCGCGTTGATGTGTCGGAAGTTGCGGATGAAACGAACGACGGCGCTTCGCCGGATCTTGTTTCGACGCCGGGCGTGTCGCGCGAGCCGCGGAATCGACCGCCCAAACGAATCGGGAATGGCAAACTTGTGGCGACGCGCGTTCATTGGCGACCGGGCGATCCGTTCGGCCAGGCGACGCGTTCGCCGATGCGCGGCTTCGAATGGAATCGAATGGTCAAGTCGGCCTGTGTGACGGCCGCGTGTGGACTCATTCTGGTCTGGCTGCTCCACATCGCATAAGTCCTGTAAGACGACTCATCCGCGCAGGAGGCGCAGGCCCATGGATTACGCATTTCTCGACGGCAAACCGCTATCGATCGACGGCATTGAGGGCGATGCACAAGTCTGCACGCTCGTGGAGCGCGCCAAGACGACGATCGAAAGCAGTGACTCGATCCTGCTTGAAGTGATCTGCGACGGCGAGGTCGTGGACGCGGCCCAGCTGGAAACGACGCTTATCGAACCGGTCAGCAAGTATTCGCGATTCGAGTTCGTGACGGGGAGTCGCCGGGCCGTTGTCGTCGATTCATTGACGGCCTCGGCGCGATCGATCGGAGATACGTTCGAACTCGTGCACGAAGCGGCCGAACAATTGAACGCGGGCGGCGTCGCCCAGGGCATGCAACGATTGATCGACTGCGTCGACATCTGGTCGCAGGCGCACGAGGCCATGATCAGCAGCGGACAGCTTCTCGAACTCGATCTGGAGGAGCTCGTCATTGCGGACAAGCATGTGTTCGAGTGGCTGCGGGAGCCCGCGACGAAGCTCCGCGAGATTCGGGATGCGATTGAGTCGCGCGATCATGTGATGCTGGTTGACATTCTTCGATATGAGATGGACGAGTTTCTCGAAGGATGGAAGAAAATGCTTGAAGCCTACGCCGAGTATGTCCGCCGAAGCGGCATTGCTGCATAGTCTGTGCGTGCCTGACGCCTCGGCCTGACAGGCGACAAATGTGGTTCTTCACGGGCTTGCGGGGACCGTTGACGGCCCTAGTCGATGCGGCGGCTGCATTCTACCAAGTCCCGGTAGGGACGACATGAAAATAGCCCAGCCTCTTCAAGGCTGGGATTGCGAAGAGAGTTTTCTTACGCATTGCCGTCTCGTTGGGACGGCGTGAGCCATGCGCGTGGCACTCATTCCGTCCCTACGGGACGGAAATTGGTCATTGGAGCCGCGTGCCCCAGCGATAAATCGCTGGGCTATTTTCAATGGATCCCTCCGGGATCCTTCGACTGGGCTATTCCAAAGGGGTCGTTCCGGGATCCTTCGCCGCGCACCATCCGACTTCCAGAGCGTGATACGCCGTCGTTCCGCAAATCCGTGAAGAACCAAAAATGTGGTTTCAGACCGATTCTCGTGGCCGGCACATCCCTGCCGCGATTTCGCGGCCAATTTCGCCAGACAAATTCGATCATTTCCGTGCGTCGGCTTGCGTATAATCC
>JAJDEC010000117.1 GCA_029259995.1 Phycisphaerae bacterium | reverse complement strand
GCGCTATTGTCAGCGTATGTGCTGTCCGAACTCATCATGTCGCCGGAATCGACATGGATGGCACCGCCGCTTGGGGCCGCATTGGATTCGAACCTGCATTGCTCGATGGTCAGGATGCTATCGTCCTGGAGATTCAACGCGCCGCCACGATCGGATGCACTGTTCTCCAAGAAAACCACGTTCTTGAAACTCACTTCAGCGTTGCTGATCCATGCCGCGCCGCCTTTCGAAACGCGATATCCCCGTTCGATCGTGAAGCCGTCGATCAGGACACAACGGCTGTCGATGATCACGAAAATGCCGTTGGAGTTATCTTCGATTGAATCCACGTCGCCGATCTCGCCGCTCAGGACTGTGGGATTCGCTGCCGGATCGCGCTGTGCTGCATTGACTTCGCCGCCGGCGAATCCGCCGAGAATTTTCAGGTCGCTCGTGCGACGATCGATCAGGAAATAGCGATCGCGATCATCCGTTCCCTGCGCCGGTGAGTAGGCGCCGTTCGCAACCCACAGTTCCGTGACCAGGGAACAGGGGATGGCTGCCGAATGGACGGCCGATCGCAGATCGCGCCGGGGTTCGTTCCATGTGAATCCTTCCCCGGCTTCGGCCGCGGAGGCATCGACGTAGATTCGTCTTTCGCAAACGTCGAGAATGCCGTTTCCGTTCTGGTCCAGCTCCGGGCTGACTGCAATCTGGTTGGCATCGGCCTGGCCGTCGTCGTCGCAATCGAATGGTTGATCGCCGTTGCGATGATTGGCGACGGAATAGCGATTGAGATCCAATGCCAAGACGCTGTGCGCCGCCTCAGGCGTTTCGAGCGGTGCGCCGATTGGGACGCCTTCGTAGAGCAAGTCGGGATTCGAGTAGTATGGGATCGTAGTAATCGTTCCTTCCGCATTTCCCATCGTGTCCCGCACTTGGCCTGACGGTGTCGTGAACACGTGACCGTGGCCGAAGCTGAATTCCGGCGATGCCACGGACTCGGGCGGCAGGAGGACCTTGGCGTGTCGAAGCCCGAGGTTGTGACCGATCTCGTGTGCGATTCCTGTTCCGATGCTGTTGGCCGACATTCCCTGCAACGAGAACGCCATGTCTGGGTTGCGGACATTAGGAATGTCCTTGTTCGTGGTGCCTCCCCAGCCGGCGCCTCCGCCAATATCTGGGGAGTTGACGAGCAGATGTACGGTATCTGCTTTGTGCAAGTCCCGAAGGACGTGTACCTCGTCCATGAATCCGTCCGTCATTCCGGCCAATCGGGACATGGCGAGGCGGCGACCGTCTGACGAGTCCTCGATTTCGCACGAGCACGGGTCATTTTCCGGGCAATCGATTGTCTCGGAACAATCGCCGTTCGTGCACTGAACGCACAGACTTCCGACGCATTCTTCGCAGGCGTTCAATGGAATCGATTCGTCGTATTCGACAGGTATGACTGCAACGAGTCGAAGACGCACGGCTGCCTGGCTGTTCGCCAATACCATGTTGGCAAATTCGAAGCCCATCTCGGCTTCGATTTCCATTTCCAATTGGCCCGCCGATTCGCCCAGGAATCCCAGGGCGTTCGAGGTATAGACGACCAGCACGTCGACGTCAGAGCCATCGTCGCCGCACGGAACGCAGTCTTGCGTTCCTCGCCCGGCGAACTCGCCCATCCATTGACTCGATGCAGGCGGTGTCATGCCGACGCCGCCTGGAGTTTGGGCTGTTGACAAGATTGCCGGTGGCGGAATTAGCCGGCAGTCGAATCCATTGCTTGTGGGGCTCACGTCAACGGTTGCGCAAAGCCCTGGGGACTCGCACAGCGCCGGACGAATTGCAATCGTCCGGCCATTGTTGACGATCATTCCGCGAAGAAGTGTTCCCCGTCGAGCGAATACGAAATAGTCTTGCAGGTCGGCGCCGATCGGCCCTGAACAGGTCCATCCCGATTGAGTCCGAACGAATCGTTTCAGGTTCAGGTCGAATTCGCCGACGTTCGGCAGGTCGAGATGGACAGGTTTCGTGTCTTCGGCCCGTTCAATTTCATGAGCGAATTCCGTCAGGTCGATGTTCGACGCATTCGATTGGGGCACGAAGGGCGCAGTGATGATTAGCAGCATTGAGGCGATTGACCAGGCGCAGATTGGCTGTCGCATTGCGTTCCGATCAATCCGAGTGTTGCAACGCAACGAGAATGCATACATGGGGATTCCCTTCGTTCTGATCTGCGATTGTGTGTTCCGGCATCCTCCAGCTTATCAATCATGGCGGCTATTTGCGAACTCGCGGTTGCGAATGGGAGCGGGCACATCGCAACCACATGTGTCAGTGCGGCAGAGGAATACCTGAGTCAATCGATGCGACAGCGGCTGTTGGAGTGTGCGTCGGCTGCCTATTCCGCGAAGAGGGCATCGACGAAGAGCTGGGGATCGAAGGGTTCGATGTCGTCGATTTGCTCGCCGAGGCCGACGAATTTGACGGGGACATCGAGTTGGTCGCGGATGCCGACGACGATGCCGCCTTTGGCGCTGCCGTCGAGTTTGGCGAGGATGATACCGCTGACGCGGACGTGTTCGCTGAAGTGCTTCGCCTGCTGGACGGCGTTCTGACCGATGGTGGCGTCGAGGACGAGCAGGACTTCGTGGGGGGCGCCGGGGATTTTCTTTTCGATGACGCGCTGGATCTTGTTGAGTTCGCGCATCAGGTTGTCCTGCGTGTGCAGGCGGCCGGCTGTGTCGATGAGCAGGATGTCGGCGTTGCGGGCGATGGCGGCCTCGGTCGCGTCGTAGGCGACGGCGCCGGGATCGGCGCCCTGGTCGTGTTTGACGATATCGACGCCGCAGCGATTCGCCCATTCCGTCAACTGTGCCAC
>JAJDEC010000116.1 GCA_029259995.1 Phycisphaerae bacterium | reverse complement strand
ACGCGACTTCGGCGCGTGCCCTGATGAAAAGCAACACGTGATATGGAAACACTGATTCGCGAACATATCGATCGCCTCGACCAGGCTATCTGGCTTCTGCTGATTCCCGCAATCGCACTGCTCGGCATCTACGGTCTCATCATGCGCCGCCGCGCCCTGGCGAAATTCGCGGACGCCTCTCTGCTCGATTTTCTGGCGCCCCAATCCAGCGCGGCCCGGCGAATCGTAAAGACCGTACTGCTGACAGCGGGCGCAGGCTGCATCGCCGTCGCACTGCTCGGCCCGAGATGGGGCCTTCAGATCGTCCCCGTCCAGAAGAAACAACTCGACCTGATCATCTGCCTCGATGTCTCCCGCAGCATGCTCGCCAACGACGCGGGAATGTCTCGACTCGATCGCGCCAAGGACGACATCGCACGACTCGTCGACACCGTCAGCGGAGGCAACATCGGACTCGTCACCTTCGCCGGCGCCGCCGAACTCGCCTGCCCCCTGACCGATGATCTCCAGTTCTTCAGACTCATGCTCGACGACGTCGGCCTCCACAGCGCCCCGATCGGCGGAACGGATCTGGCGAAGGCGCTCGAAGCGGCCCGCCGCGCATTCGGCCCCCCCCTGCCGCGCAGCCGCGCCATCATCCTAATCACGGACGGAGAGGATCACGGCACGCAGGCACTCGACGAAGCCAAACGCGCCAACGACGAGGGAATGCGCGTCTTCTGCATCGGCATCGGCGACGAAACCCGCGGAGGACTCGTCCCGAAGAGCGAGGAGCGGAATCGCGACTACGTCACCTACGAAGGCCAGCAGATCTGGTCCAAGCTCGATCCCTCACGCCTCAGCGCAATCGCCCGTGCCGGCGGCGGCGAATACCACGCCAGCGGCCAGGTCACGAATCGCGAACGATCCCTGGAGTGGATCTACGCAAAGAAACTGCTTCCAACGATGACGGGGCAGGACGACGACAACGTGGAAACGCGCAAAGTCCGCTATCATTGGTTTGTCGCCGCGGGACTTATCCTGTTGATGCTGGAAATCCTCGTGCGTGAGGCGCGCAAAGTGAACCCGTTACCGATGACGAACGAACAGTTACTGGAGGAGCGCATATGACCGACATCCGATTCGCACAAACCACCGCGAGCAAATGTCGCGTTCCGCTGATATTCACGATCGTGTCAACACTGGTATCCTTCGCCTTGGTCCCTGTTGCCCGTGTCCATGCCGACGAGACGAAAAAAACCGGCGCGGAGTGGATACACGAGGGCAACCAGCTACTTCAATCCAACAACTTTGAGAAGGCGCTTAAGGCCTACGATCGCGCGCAGCTCGCCCTGCCCGACTCGGCGAAAGTCTCCTACAATCGGGGCCTCGCCCTCTATCAACTGGGTCGATTCGACGAGGCCGAAACAGCCCTGCAGAACGCCCTCCGCCCGAACGCCCTCGATCTCGAGCCCGACGTCAAGTACAGCCTTGGCCGATGCGCCCAGGCCGCGTCCATGGCGACGGATGGAAATCTCGAAGCCGCCCTGAACAACGCCAAACGCGCGGTCGAGTTTTATCAGGATGCGCTTCAACTCCGCGAGAATGACGCCGATACCAAGAAAAACCTAGCCATTGCCCAATCCCAGCAGAAGTACTTCGAGAAGCTGATCGAGATCGAAAAGCAGAAGCAACAGGAACAGCCCGAAGATCAGCAGCAATCGCAGGATCCATCCGACGAAGATCAGGACAAGAAAGACGATCAGCAACAAGACGAACAAAACGGCGAAGGACAGGAACAGGAGCCCTCAGAGGGCCAATCCGGCGAACAGAATTCTGAAGAGAAGTCCGAAGACGGAAAGGAATCCGAATCGGAATCCGAATCGAGCGAATCAAAATCAGATTCAGATCAACAGAACGAAGAGACTAAGGATCAGAAATCCGAACAAGGCGCCGAATCAGACGACGATCAGAAGAATCCGTCCGAAGGCCAACAAGACGACAATGACAAGCGATCCGACGAGCAACTCGGAGACGATCAACTGGAAGACGCCCAGTCGGACAAGCAGGATAACAACGAATCCCAGGATACGCAGCTGAAGAAGGAATCCGAGGCCGCGTCCGAAGGCGACGAGCAGAACGAAGCCCAAACCGTCCAGGCCGCCACGACGCAATCGGCCACGTCGATGCCAACGGAAAACCCCATGGAAATGGCAAAACGCATCTCCATCGAAAAAGCCCAACGCCTCTTGCAGACCGCGCGCGACAAGGAAGCACGTCGGCGGGAAGCACTCCGCCGCGCACAGCTCCGCAATCGAGGCAGAGCGCGTGTGGAAAAGGACTGGTAACGTGATGATTTTCACGCAGACGGCACGCACGACATCCCGACGACACGTCATTTCGGCGGCAATCGCATTCGTCCTCGGCGCAATGACGATCAACCACGCCTACGCCGGCGAGAAGTCCATCGAGGCAACCCCCACGACGACTTCCTGCTCGATGGACGAAGTCATTCTGATCCAGGTCCGCATCAAGAATCCGACACAGGCGAGCATGCCCATCGCGCCAGTGGACGACGCCTTCAAGGTACGCTACTCCGGCGGCAGCCCCGCAACCATGCAGAGTACCCAGATCATCAACGGTCGAATGTCTCAGGAAG